>JAITOL010000005.1 GCA_031289955.1 Synergistaceae bacterium | reverse complement strand
AGATCGCGCCGTAAAAAATAAATTATGAAACTATAATGTTTGGGTGGGTGAAATACAGAAGTCAGGGAGATGCCGCCGATGGGTTTTTCATTTTCGTACATGGATCCTTTTGTCCTGCTGACTTTTTATATTCTGCATATTTATGTTTATTGGAAATTTCGCCAATGTTTCGTTGAAAAACGGCTGCCGGTAGGCTCGTTCGCATATTTCGCCTGGGCCACATTCATATCGGCATTTCCTCTGGCGCTGCGCTATGACATGATAGATTCCGGCGCTCGTGTTTCTGAAATTCTTTTTGCCCTGACGATCACTGATTTTGTGATAGTGGGAATGGCCGCGTCATCCCTTGTATTGACCGATGTGCTGAAACTGTGCCTTATGCTGCGGGATCGGACGGTTGGAAATAACGCGGAATCGTTCATCACTCCTCGCCGTTCAGCTGTTTTTACGCTCGTCGTGGTTTTTTGCGTGTCGCTCTATGGGTTCTTCGAGGCGTCGCGCGTCAGGCGAGTCGATCTCGTCATTCCTGCCGATAAGCTCCCAGCCGGAACGGAACGCTTGAGGATAGTGCAAATAAGCGACATTCACATCGGAGGGCTGTACTGGGCGGGACATCTCGAGCGCGCCATGGAAATCGTTCGCTCCGCCGAGCCGGACATTTTCGTCGTAACCGGCGATCTGGTGGATGGAAATATGGATCACCGCTCCAGGGAGTCCGAGCTTGTGGCCTCGCACGGCGCGAAGTATGGAGCGTTCGCTGTCACGGGAAATCACGAATACGCCCGTGATATAGACCAAGCTGTAGATTATATCAAACGCTCTGGTTTAACCCTCCTCGAAGGCCAAGCGGCACAGGCGGGAGGCATCGCCATAGTCGGTCTGGACGATATGGCCGAACGATGGCCGTTGACGCTCGAAGTTCCGGACGACCTCTTTGTGCTTCTGTTGAAGCATCGCCCGCAGGTTCCCGAAAACAGCGAGGGGAAGTTTGACCTTCAGCTCTCCGGACACACGCACGGTGGGCAGATATGGCTGTTCAACGCCTCCATGCACAGACACTATGACTTTACGCAGGGTCTGTCGAAACGCGGCGAAAGCTATGTCTACGTCAGCAATGGAACCGGTTTCTGGGGGCCGCCGATCCGAATGTTCGCGCCGCCCGAGGTGACCGTCATAGATTTGGTTCGGGAATAAAATACATATTGGGAGGTTTGGTTCGATGGCTGATGTGTTGAAGGGGATTCCCGTAGCCAGGTCGATTGAACTGACCGCCGCGTCGCGCGCGGCGGCCCTTGTCTCTTCCGGCGTCCAACCGGCGCTCGCCGTTGTGCGCGTCGGCGACAGGCCCGACGATATCGCGTACGAGCGCGGGGTTATGAAAAGATGTTCGTCCGTCGGGGTCAGCGTCCGCAATATGGCGTTGCCCGGCGATTGTGCCGAGCGCCGCCTGGTCGATATCCTGCATGGGCTGAGCGGCGATCCGTCGGTTCACGGGGCGCTGCTGTTCCGCCCTCTGCCGAAATATATGAACGACAAACTCGTTCGCAACGCTATAGTTCCCCAAAAAGACGTCGACGGGGTCACGGACGTATCGCTCTGCGGGGTGTTCACCGGCCTTGAGGGGGGATATTCCCCCTGTACCGCTCAGGCCTGTATTGAGATGCTGAAATATTACGGAATAGACATGAAGGGAAAGCGCGCCGTCGTGGTCGGGCGCAGCCTCGTAGTGGGGCGTCCGGTCGCTATGATGCTGCTTGCGGGCGACGCGACGGTGACCATGTGCCACACCCGCACGGAGAATATGCCTGAAGTCTGCCGGAGCGCGGATATTCTGGTCGTATCGGCCGGTCGGGAGGCCATGATCGGGCGCGATTACCTCGCGCCAGGGCAGGTCGTGATAGACGTCGGCATCAACGTGCGGGACGACGGAACTCTGTGCGGAGACGTTGACTACGAGGCTGCGGAGGGCATCGTCGGAGCTGTGACTCCGGTGCCGGGCGGCGTGGGTTCCGTCACTACGTCCGTGCTTGTCTCGCACGTGGTCGACGCGGCGGAAAGGATGTCGCGTCAGATCGGCTGACGCGGGTTACCGCGAGGCCGAACGCCTCAATGGACGCGACGGATGTCCAAAACACAGTCGCTCCCGACCGCCAAGTTTCGCCCCCATCAGCATATGCTTTCCCCGCTCCGGAAGAAACCGGTCATTCCAACGCGAACAGGGCTTCGCGTATTATCTCGCCGGCCGTCGGGTGCGGAAATATCAGCCTGCGCAGTTCGGAAGCCGGACGCCCGAGGTCTATCATCATCGCGGCGGACGCTATTATTTCGGCCGCGTGGTTGTTTATCATGTGAACCCCGAGCAGGCGTCCATCGTCCGAAGACGCCACGACTTTGCATATGCCGTCTCCGCCCTCATTTTCCGCCATGTATCGTCCGGAGTATCTCATGGAGAGCGTGACGACCTTGACGGACAACCCCTTCGCGGATGCGCTCTCCTCGGTCTCGCCGACGCACGCGACCTCCGGGTTCGTGTAGATCACGGACGGAATCGCGTCGTATCTCATCGCGTCGGGAATGTCAAGCATGTCGTTCACCGCGACCTCGGCCTCTCGGTAGGCGGCGTGGGCGAGCATGACGCGCCCGGTCACGTCCCCGGCCGCGTAGACGTCGGGCGCGTTCGTCCTCATGCGCTCGTCCGTCGGTATCGCGCCTCCAGCGGTTCTCACCCCGATGTTCTCGATCCCCGCTCCGTCGAACGACGGTTTTCTTCCTATCGCCAGCAGGACTTTATCCGCGCCTATGACCTCTTCCTCAGTGATTACCGACTTGCCCGGTTCGATGCCAGTCACATGGCGTCCGAGCCGGAATTCGATCCCGCGTTTTTTCAGGTTGCCCAGGAGTATTTTGGAGACATCGGCCTCGGCGGGCCCCGCTATTTTGTCAAGCATCTCGACGACGGTGACGCGCGAGCCCGCCGCGTGGAAATAACACGCCAGTTCGAGCCCGATCACGCCTCCTCCCACGACGACGAGGAGTGGCGGAATTTCGCGCGCCGACAGCGCCTCTTTGCTCGTGATGACGTGCCCGGATTCGAGCCCCTCGCGCGTTCCCGGTATGGGAGGTATGACGGCCTCCGAGCCAGTCGCTATGAGCAGCCTCGTCCCCACATACTCGCGTACTCCGTCCGTCACCGCGTATCCGTCGCCGGTTTTCCCGGTCACGCGCGCCCTTCGGCTCATCACGACGACCCCGCGCGACTTCATTTTCGACGCGACTCCGGCGGTGAGGATTTTCACCACTTTATCCTTGCGCTTCAATACGGCTCCGTGGTCGAGCGTGGCGACGCCGCATTTGACGCCGTAGGGCTCGCTCTTCAAAGCGCCCTCGTACAGCTTCGCGGAGTAAAGCATAGTTTTCGTGGGGATACAGCCCTCGTTGAGACACGTCCCCCCGAGAGAGCGCCCCTCGAAGAGTGCGACGCTCATCCCCCCCTCGGAAGCCCTGTCCGCCGCCGTATAGCCGGCGGGGCCGCCGCCGAGTATTATGAGATCGTATTTTTCCATTTTCAACATTCCCTCGTATACAAGTAGTCTCTGCCGCCTACAGTATCTCGCTTTCGTACTGCATGGAATATAGCCGCAGGTAGTAGCCTTTTTTGCGCAGCAGTTCCCTGTGCGTGCCCTGTTCTATTATCTTCCCGTCGCGAATCACGAGGATCAGGTCGGCCATCTTTATGGTGGAGAGCCTGTGGGCTATCAGGAACGACGTCCTGCCCGTCAGTATCTTCGATACGGCGTTCTGGATGCGCCGCTCCGTCTCCGTGTCGATGGACGACGTCGCCTCATCGAGGACTAAAATACGGGGATCGGCCAGAACCGCGCGGGCGAATGACAGCAGCTGTTTTTCGCCGGTCGAGAGCCTGTCGCCGCCCTCTCCAACGTCGCTGTCGAGGCCCTGCGGCAGCTTGTTTATCACGTCTCCGGCCGAAACGAGCCTCAGTGACTCCATGATCTCTTCGTCCGCGGCGTCCTGCTTTCCATAGCGGATGTTGTCGCGCGCCGTGCCGGAAAAAAGATGCGGGCTCTGGAGCACATAGCCTATGTTCGAGTGCAGCCAGAGCTGAGAGCGTTCGCGATAGTCCCTGCCGTCTATCAGTATCCTGCCTCGCGTCGGCTCGTAAAACCGGCAGACGAGGTTGACGAGAGTCGATTTTCCCGCCCCGGTCTCGCCCACAATGGCGACGCACGTGCCGGCCGGCACGCGCAGGTTGAAATGCTCCAGCACATACTCCTCCCCGTCGGGGTATTTGAACGTGACGTCTTCGAACTCTATATCGCCCACGAGGGGCTCCCAGTTTTCGCGTTTCGGCTCGAAGCTGTCTCCGTATACCGCCGTGACCTCCGGGGAGTCTTTTATCTCAGGGGAGTGTTTCAAGAGGGCCTCGACTCGCTCGATATTGGCCTGCGTCGCCGTCGCCTCGGAAAATATATTCGACAGGTGCTGGATCGGTTCGAAAATGTTCACGGCGTACGAGATCATCGCCGACAGGGTTCCGAACGCTATTGTCCCCCGCGCCACGAATCCGAGCCCGTTCGCCATTATCATGGCGATGGCGAACGAGCCGAACATCAGCATGAGCGGCGTGTAGACGGCGCTCCACGTTGCGGCGCGCACCGTGCCGCCGTACATTTTGCCGGTGAGGTCAGCGAACTCCGATATATTGATGTCCTCTATCGCGAGTGTCTTCGACGTGCGCGCCCCGAGTATGCCCTCGTTGAACGATCCGGTGATGAGCGAGTTCGTGCGCCGAACCGTCCTGTTGTGACGCAGGATGTTATTTTGGAACCACGTCGTAACGATCAGCATGAAGGGGATCGTGCCGGCGAGCCATATGCCGAGCCTGAAGTCGAGTATGAGCATCGCGGCGATAGCGAAGACGATGTACGAGAGCCCCCACACGAGAGCGACGAGCCCCCACGCCACGAGGAGCCCTATCTTGTCCGTGTCCGACATGACCCGCGCTATTATATAGCCGACGGGCGTCGTGTTGTAAAAAGAGAGCGACAGCGTCTGGAGATGGTCGAAACACGCTTTCTTGAGGTCGCGCGAAAATCCCATTTCCACCCTTATCGCCGCCCTCGTGAACAGCACGGTGGCGGCGAACTGCACGATGAGCATGGCTATGCCTGTGGACGCGACGATCATGATGCCGCTTCCGCTTCTGGCGAATATGTAATTGTCGATGACGTACTTCTGGTACAGGGGTATGAGCACATCGACGACGGAGCTCACTGTCATGAGAACGGCAATTCTGACGAGAAGGCGTCTGAACGGCTTGAAGAACGTCCCCATCGCGTACCATGTTCTCAGGTCGAACGGTCTTTCCGTCTCTTCGTCGGTCCGGTTCGTCATGTCCGGTCGCCCCCTTCGTCCGTCTCGTCGACCACGAGGCGCTGCGTGTCGAGTATCCTGCCGTATACGCCGCCGAATGTCTCCAGCTCCGCGGGAGAGCCCATCTCTATTATCCGTCCGTTCTCCATGACGATGATTTTGTCCGCTCCGGAGATCGACGTTATCCTGTGCGATATTATTATTGTCGTGACGCCCCGCACCCGGTCGCGCAAGGCGGCTCTTATCCTCGAATCCGTCTCTGTATCCACGGCGGAGAGCGAGTCGTCGAATATCATGATGGGAGGGGCCTTCAGGATCGTGCGCGCTATCGCGACCCGCTGTTTCTGGCCTCCGGACAGCGTTACGCCGCGCTCTCCGACCAGGGTGTCGTAGTTGTGGGCGAACTGCTCTATCGCGTCGTCGACCTGCGATATGGAGGCCGCCTCCTTTATCTGCTCGAGCGAATAATGCTTCGACAGGCTCGCCACGTTCTCAGCTATCGTGCGGGAGTACAGGAACGGCTCCTGAAGGACTATGCCCACGCTTTTCCGCACGAGCGAGCGCTTGAGGCGCCGTATGTCTACGCCTCCTATGCGTATCTCCCCCTCGCCCTCTCCCAGGTCGTACAGCCTGCACAGGAGGTGCGCCACCGTCGTCTTGCCCGATCCGGTAGCTCCGAGTATGCCGAGCGTCGTGCCCTCGCTCACGGTGAAGGATACGTCGCGCAGAATAGGCGCGTTCTCGTAGGCGAACGAAACATGGTCGAACTCGATGTCGCCGGCAATCGGCGCGTCGAGGGCCGACTCGGGGTCGGACTCCGTTGGGGAGTTGAATATCTCCTCCAGCCGCCCCAGGGATACGAACGTCTTTCCCGCTTCGGCCAGAACCCTGCCGAGTCCGCGGACCGGCCAGATTATCATGGCGTTGTACGTCAGAAACACCATGAATTCGCCTATGGTGATGCCTCCGCGCGATGCCTGGTATATTCCGGTCACGCATATCGCTATCATCTGAAGCCCGGTGAGCATGTCTCCGGCGGCCCAGTATGTGCTCAGCATTTTGCCCAGTTTCATCCATAGTTCCGCGTAGAGCTGGTTCTGGGAGGCGAATCGATCCGCCTCGTAACGCTCGCGGCCGAAGGCCCGCACGACCCGCACGCCCGAGAAATTTTCCTGAGCTATGGCGAGAAGCTGCCCCTCCGCCTCGTCCGCCGCCAGGAAACGTATCGAGGTGTCGCGCAGAAAGATGAAGGAGTAAACGAACACTATCGGCAGGAACGCGAGGGACGCGGCGGCCATTGGCACGTTCATCGAAAACAGTATGCAGTAGGCGAACACGGCGAGGGAAATGGCCCGGACGATCTCTATGAGCTGGTTCGAAACGAAGCTCCGGACGATTTCGACGTCCGACGTGCATCGCTGCACGATATCCCCTGTCTGTATCGTTATGTGCCACGAGTACGGAAGGCGCTGGATATGGGAATAAAGGCGATCCCTCAGGCGCTTTACGAGTCCTTCGGCGCCCATGACGAGCGATCTTCGGTATGTCAGGTTGAAAATCCCCCCGAACGCAGATACGGCGATCACCAGCATCACGACGCGCGCCATGTTTCCTCTCTGGGCCACGGTTTCCGGCGCGAGCCCCGCCAAAGCCACGAGCGACGACACGATGGGCATCCGCTCTACCGGCGCTCCGCTGACGCTGTCCACGAGATAACGTATCAGCTGCGGCGTCATAAAATTGCACGCGACCGCCATCAGCATGGACGCGAACGCGACCGCGTATAGCGCCCTGGAGCCGCGCGAGAGCTTCCACAGAAGCGCGGCCTGATGTTTTTTATTTGTCTCTTCCGTCATATTTTGCATTTGATCTCCGATCCATATGTATCGAGTAATTATATTATACTTGTTATGTCCGCGAAACGATAAATCGCGTTGCGATAAGACGCAAAGGGGGAATATGCGCGATGAACGGCGATATTTTGGAACGCGGGTTTTATATGAGAGGCGCTGAGGCCGCGGCCCGGGGGCTGCTGGGCGCCGTGCTCGTCAGGCGTTCTCCCGAGGGAACCGCCTCGGGCGTCATCGTGGAGACGGAGGCGTACGCGGGAAATAGCGACGCGGCGTGCCATTCGTACGGAAGATTCTCCGAGTCGCCCGGCCACCGCACGAACGTAATGTTCGGCCCGGGCGGTTACGCTTATATCTATTTCATATATGGCATGTACAACTGTTTCAACGTGGTGACCGGTCCTCCGGGGTCTCCGGAGGCTGTGCTCGTCCGCGCGCTCGAACCTTTGGACGGAATACCCCTCATGATGTCCCGGCGCGGCGTGCGGGACGTCAAAAAACTGTGCGGCGGCCCGGGGAAGCTGTGCATGGCACTTTGCGTCACTCGGGAGCTCTACGGTCGGGATCTGTGCGGGGATGAAATTTTCATACTGGAGGGGGAGGCGATACCGGACGCGCGGGTGGCGGCGACGAGGCGCGTCAACGTCGACTATGCCGGGGAAGCTAGCCTCTATCCTTACAGGTTCGTCGTTCGCGACAGCGAATACCTCTCGACGAGGCGGTATATCGGCGCGTAAGGGTCGGGCGGAGATGATCCCGTCAGGGGCCGACGGCGAGATCGGGATTTTTTCTGTAAAGGGCTATGGATAGCTCCTCCAGTATCTTCTCGTAGGACATCAGATCCCCTCCGCCCACATAGTCCCTTGCGACATAGTCGAGAAGGGCTTTTGTGAGGATAGGGCTTTCAATGGCGGACATGCGTTTCAGCCCGTCGTATACCCTCGATATGACTATGTCGGCGCCCGCTGTCGGAGTGTCGGGCATGAAAAGTATCACTTCGTCGTTGCCGACCTTGTACGCCGAATCGCACACGCGGATCGACTGAAGGATTATTCTGCCGAATATGACACATGCGACCGCGCGCTCGTCGTCGCTCACCCCCGACGTCGCGTCGGAGGGGAACGAGATTTTAAACAGCGCCGCCGACATCCTTCTCTTGCCCCTGCTCACCGACTCGATGTCCGATCTCGCTTTGTATTTCATGAACCCCTCGACGTAAAGCCCGGTGGGGAGGTCTATGGCGTCGAACACCTCTATTTTTGGCGGCTTGCTCGGTTTTTCGGCGGGGGTGAGCATGAGCAGCACCTGTTTGCCCTTGACTGTGCGCTTTACGACCCACTCCTCCGTGCCGTATTGTATCTGAGCCATCCCTGCCTTGAGCGGCAGGAGCGATTCCAGCGAACTGCCGATGATCTTCTTTCTGTCGAGGCCGAAATCGTCGGCGAAGTGGGAGTTGTACGCTATGACGCGTTCCGTGCCCTCATCCTCCTTCTCCATGAAGACGCAGGGAAACTGTATGGAATCGATGATCTTCCTGAGCTCGTCGACGCTTACGCCGCTCGATACGATGAGGTCGATTTTGCGGGCGAAGAGCGATTCGCTCGGCGGCATGGCCAGCGACATCGCGCCCATCATTCCCGCTATGGCTATTACAAAGCCCAGGAGGCTGAACGTTATGCCGCACTGGAACGCCGCGGAGAAAAATATCACGAGCATGCCGTCCGTCAGCCCCGCGACGGAGTACGCAGCCCTGTTTTTATTCCGCTGACAGAGTATGACGTAAAAAGACGAGAGTATGAGATATATGCAGGCTGAAGCCGCGATGTAAACGGAAGGGATGCCGGAGAGATAAAATCCTTTTCCAACGAGAGCCGCGATCAGAACGACCGGAACTATCAGAACAACTGGAGAGACGAGGTACCGGAAAACTCCGCTCCCTCCCCCGAGGGTCGAAGCGCTCATTCAACTACTCCTCCTCAATAAAATAAGGCTCGGCCGAATATGGCCGATTTAATGTCTGTCCCGTAATATAACATATCCGGGCCGCACAATAAAGCGCCGCCGCGCCTCACGAATCTTCGCCGTATTCGGCCGTGACCGTGTAATCTGTGCCGAACACCTTTCGAAACTGGCTTTTTGCCCTCTCGGTCGAGTAAACTTCTATGGGTGACGGACGGCTCAGGACGAGGTTGAGCCTCACTTTGCGCCCGGAGCGCGAGAAACGGGCGCTTGTTACCGTCTGGAGCTGGCTTCTGTCCAGCCCCTCTCCCAACCTCAGGAAAGCTCCGAGAGTCCGGGCCAGATTCCTGTCTTCCCTGCTCATGGAGTTGTAAGCTTCGTCCGAGCGGTTTTTCTTCTCTGACCACTTGCGATGGAAGTACGTCGCGTTGGCCATGACGTTTATCTCCCTCTGGTTGAATCCGAGCAGGTCGGAGTTCTTTATCATGTATCGGCTGTGCGCGTGGTGGTCGTCGAACGACAAAAAGAGCCCTATGTCATGCAGCCATGACGCGTATTTCAGCAGTTCGCGCTCGTTATCCCCATAGCTGTGGAGGCCTATCTCGCCGGCGCTGTCGAACAGCATCGCCGTAATTCGCTCCACCCATCCCGTGTGGCGTTCGTTGAACGCGCAGCTTCCGGCGAGCTGAAGGACGCTCTGCTCCCGGGTGGACATCGAGCCGTCGAGGTAGCCGAATTTGCCGCGGGCGAGATAATCCTGCAGCATCCCCTCGAGCAGGCCGCGCGAGCTCACCGTTATCTCGGGCATCCCGAGCTCGTCCATGAGCGTCTGGAGTATCGCCGCGCCCGCTATTATGATGTCCGCCCTCTGGGGGTTGATGCCGGGCGTCCTTTTCCGCTCCTCGAGCGTGAGGGCGCAGAGTTTTTTCGCCACGTCCGCGAGCGCGCCTCTCGACATGGTCGGGGCCTCTCCCTCCGGCGTCCGCGAGTCCTGGTTTTTACCGATTTTCGAGGCTATCTCCGCGAGATTTTGTATCGTGCCGCTGCTGCCGACCATTATGTCCGGCGCAAGCTCCCTGATCCTGTATACTCCCCGAAGAGAGCTGTTTCGGACGTGGGTCCGGATTTTTTCGTACACCTCTGGCGAAACCGGGCCCGGCCCGGCGGTCTCTGGAAAGGCGTTCATCACGCGGACGCAGCCGAGTTTCAGCGAATCGAGGTGGAGGCAGGTCGTTCCGCTGCCCACGATTATTTCGGTGCTGCCTCCGCCTATGTCGACGAACATGCCCGAGCTGTATGGAACGGACAGCCCCGTGGAAACGCCGAGATGTATGAGCCGCGCCTCCTCCATCCCGGAGATGACCTCGAGCCTTATGCGGGTTTCACAAAACGCCCTCTCCTTGAACTCCGCGCTGTTTCCCGCGTCCCGCACGGCGGCGGTGGCGCGCGCGACTATGTCCTGAACGTTGTATCCGCGGCACATCTCGGCCATGCTCCGCAGCGCCTCGATCGTGCGCGTCATCGCCTCTTCGCCGAGACGCTTCGTCTCGAACGACCCCTCGCCAAGCCTCACCATCTGCTTGTAGCGAGTGAGCACGGTGTACGATTTATTCTGGTTTATCCTGAACACGAGCAGCCGGACGGAGTTCGACCCCAGGTCGACCAGCCCGACTGTCGGAGCGTCAGGGAGTCCATACCCCATTACGATACGCTTCCTTCCGATGGCTCGGGGCCAACGCGATAACCTTAACATTCATGCCCGCCATAGGCAAGCCCCGAGGTGATTGGATAAATGGAGCATATAAAGCGTAAAATTAGGCCTTATTGCTCGCTCGTTAAGCCAATCCCGCATGGACAGTGGCGGAACGGATAGTGTATACTCATATAAAATCGCATCTGAGCGGAATTTTGCGGTGGAGATGATTTTGGGCGGAGATGATTTTTTTGGTCTCGGATGAGCGTTTCAAGATACTGATTGTGGATGACGAGAAGTCGAACCTGGTTGCATTGGAGCGGATACTCTCTCCGGAATACGAATTAATCACCGCGCAATCGGGAAAAGACGCGATCAATATGGCGGTCTCCGATTCTCCGGATCTCATACTTCTCGACATAATAATGCCCGACATGGACGGGTTTCATGTGCTTGTGCGCCTCAAAGAGCTCGCCGAGACGAAAAATATTCCGGTCATAATCGTAACCGGGCTCAGCAACGATCACGACGAGGAGAGAGGATTTTTTCTCGGCGCGGTCGACTACATATCCAGGCCGTTCAAAAACGCGATAATAAAGGCTCGCGTGCGAACTCACGCGATGATAGTGCGGCAGCTCCGCACCATAGAGCGCCTGGGGCTCATAGACTCGCTCACCGACATACCGAACCGCCGGAGTTTCGACGACAGGATCGATATAGAGTGGCGGCGATGCGCCAGGGAGCAAAAGCCCATATCGTTTCTCATGATGGATCTCGATAAATTCAAGGACTACAACGACGCGTACGGCCATCCGCAGGGCGACGTCCTTCTGCGGACGGTGGCGGAGCTGTTCTCCGAGGCTGCCAGGCGACCGGCCGACATGGCGGCCCGCCTCGGGGGGGAGGAATTCGGGGTGCTGCTGCCGGACGCCGATATATCGAACGCGCTCTACATAGCGGAGAAGATACGTCAGGATGTGGAGGCTCTGCGCATACCGACCGCCGACGGCAGCACTGTGACGAAAGCTACGATAAGCATCGGCGCCATATCCACGATCCCGGGGGATGATGATCTGGTGACGGACTTCGTAGCGCTCGCGGACACATATCTCTACGAGGCGAAATCATTGGGGAGGAACAGGGTCGTGACGCACGAATCCTGGAACCGCCGAACCATGCCGGACACTTCAAACCAACAGGTTCTGTAATTTTAAGTTCATTTTAAATTTCGCGCTTCGCGGAAAGCCTATTTGGGTATTATAATGTATTATATTGCGAGAGGGGCATTGTAAAGGCTGCCGAGAAATGGAAATGAGCGAATGTCGCTGAAAGAAAAAGCACGCGGATCACTGGGCGCCAAACTGATAGTTATGATACTGATGGCGACGCTGTCTATAAGCGCCGTCATTGTTACTGTAGGCTACCATATAAACAGCGGCTTCATCGAGAGCCGATACATCCGTCTGGGAGAGAATCTTACGAGGATCGCAGTGAACATCATCGATGGGGATTCGCTGGATCGGTATCTCGCAAGCGGAGTCAAGGACGAGGAGTACGCGGAAACCCTCGGACTCCTGCGCAACCTCCAGATGGAAAACGGAGCTCTGTATATGTACGCGACCCGCCTGGGCAAAGAGGGGGAAAACGGCTGGTACTTCGTCTACGATACCGACGAGCAAAACACGGCGGAGCTCGGATACATGGATCCCTATGACGAAAACTATCCCGAATTCGGCGGGCAGGTTTCAACCGGCATCGTCGCCCCAATTATCAGCAAGACGCAATGGGGTTGGCTGTTGTCCGTCTACGAACCGATTTATAACAGCGCGGGCGCACTGGTCGGCTATGTGGGCGCGGATTTTTCGATGGACGAGATCATGGCGGAACGCAGATCATACCTCATGTGGCTGATTGCGATCACGCTGCTTGTCTCGTTGGCCTTCGCGGTTCTTTACATCTTTGTGATACAGCGCACGATTCTCCAGCCGATCAACATCATGGCGCGAGCGGCCAACGCCTACCTGGCGCCGGCGGAGGGGGCGTCGCCATCGAGCGTCGGGACACTGGAGATCCATACCGACGACGAGTTGGAGAGCCTGGCTGAGGCGATGAAATCGATGGATCAGAAGATGAACTTCACGATAATCGACCTCCATAAGGCCAATGACGCAGCGCGCGCGGCCTCGCGGGCTAAAACCGCCTTTCTGGGGCAGATGAGCCACGAGCTGCGGACGCCGATGAACGCGATTATGGGGATGGCGCGTGAGGCGCTGTATGAGGCGGGTGATCGGGAAAAGGTGACTGAGGCGATGAGGCATATTCTCGCCGCGTCCCAGCGTCTTTTTACTATTTTGAACGATATCCTGGACATATCGAACATCGAAAGCGGCAGGCTCTCGATATCGAGAAATATTTTTTCCTTATCCGACGTCTGCCGGAGCCTGAACGACCTGGCTCAATTGCAGTGCAAGGCGAAGGGCGTCGCGTTCTTCCACGACACGGATGCCGCGGAGGACGTCGTTGTGTGGGGCGATCGGGTTCGTCTCGTGCAGGCGGCGGGCGCCATTCTGAACAACGCGATAAAGTTCACCGATGCGGGCGGCGAGATTCGCTTTGTCGCGTCCATTAAGGAACATGGCGCGGCAAAAGTCAGCGCGCGTTTCACCGTGAGCGACACGGGCATAGGAATTTCCCAGTCTCAGCAGGAGATGCTCTTCCAGTCGTTCGTTCCGGTCGACAGGGAAGCTGCCTTTAAATACGGAGGCGTCGGGGCAAAACTATCCATCTGTCAGCGCATCGTCGAGATGATGGGCGGCCGCATAACCGTGGAGAGCGAAATCGGAAAGGGCTCGGTTTTCTCATTCGAGATCTCGTTCGACAGAGCCTCCGTTGATGGAACGGAGGACGATCCGGACGCTTCGAGCTCTTTTGCGGATGTAAACTTTTCGGGGAGAAAAATTCTCATAGTCGACGACGTCGCCACGAACCGGGCGGTCGCCAAGCTCGCCCTCAAGTCCACCGGCGCGGATATAATAGAGGCGAAGGACGGTACGCAGGCCGTTGACATAGTTACAAGGCTGGAGGGCGCGATCGACCTGGTCTTGATGGATATATCGATGCCGGTCATGAACGGATATGAAGCGGCGAGGGCGATAAGGGCCCTCGATACGGACTGGGCCAGGACGATGCCCATCATCGCGCTGACGGCCCATACATATCAGGAGGATATTGACGCGGCTTTCGATGCGGGTATGGATTTTCACCTTGGCAAACCGATCAACTCGGCCATCCTGCTCTCGACTCTCGCGCGCTTTTTGTCCGCGGCGCCGGTCGAATCTTCATAGCTCCGGCACGATGAAGAAAACGCGCAGATCCCTTGGCACGAAGCTCATAGTGATGATACTGTCGGCGACGCTCTTCCTTAGCGCCGTCATTGTCGTCGTCGGATATTATATATACAGCGGTTTCATCGACAGCCGCTACATCCGCCTGGGACGAAACCTTACTAGAACAGTCGTGAACATCGTCGACGGCGACTCGCTTGATCGTTATCTTTCGAGCGGCGTCACCGACGAGGCGTACGACAGAACCTTGTGGCTCATGCGCAATATTCAGAGGGAAAACGAGGTCCGCTACCTTTATGTGGTTCGGCTGGGCGAAGAGAGAGATGGCGGCTGGCGCTTCGTCTACGATTCCGACGAGGAAACTCCTATGAAGATAGGAGAATTGGAGAATTACGAGGGGGATAAGTATCCGGAGTTCAACGAGCAGATTCCAACCGGAACCATCGCTCCCCTGATCAGCAGGTCCGAATGGGGCTGGCTGTTGTCGGTCTACGAGCCGATTTATAACGGCAAAAACGAACTGGTGGGCTACGCGGGCGCGGATTTTTCGATGGACGGGATCATGGCGGAGCGATTGTGGTATCTCGTGAGGCTTTCCGCCATCACTCTGCTTCTTGCCGTGGTCTTCACCTCAATTTATATCATTGTGATACGCCGCACCATTATCGTGCCGATCCATATCATGGCACGAGCGGCCTCTGTTTACCTGGCGCCGGAGGAGGGAACCGTCCCCTCGAGCGTCGGGGCCCTCGATATCCGCACCAACGATGAGCTCGAGAGCCTGGCTGCGGCGATGAAGTCGATGGATCAGAAGATAAATCTGACGATCATAGACCTGAAACGGGCCGAGGAGGAAGCGCGCGCGGCCTCGCGGGCCAAAACGGTCTTTCTGGGTCAGATGAGCCACGAGCTGCGGACGCCGATGAACGCGAGTATGGGGATGGCGCGTGAGGCGCTGTATGAGGCCGGCGACCGGGGAAAGGTGGCCGACGCTATGAGGCAGATTCTCGCCTCATCCCAGAGTCTGCTCACCATTTTGAACGATATCCTTGACATATCGAACATCGAGAACGGCAAACTCTCGCTCACGCGGGATGTTTTTTCCATCGCCGACGTCTGTCGGAGCCTGAACGATCTGACCAGCCTGCAATCCAGGGCGAAGGGTCTCGCGTTTTTCTCCGACGCGGATACTGTGAACGACATCGTCGTGTGGGGCGACAGGGTTCGCCTGACCCAGGCGGCCGGAACGATCCTGAACAACGCGATAAAGTTCACCGATACTGGCGGCGAGGTTCGCTTTGTCGCGTCGGTGAAAGAGATTGACGAGCGGCATGTCAGGGTACGTTTTGCCGTGAGCGACACGGGCATAGGAATTTCGCCGGAACAGCGGAAGGTGATGTTCCGCGCCTTCGTTCCCCTGGACAGGGACGTCTCCTTTAAATATGGCGGCGTGGGAGGCAAGCTTTCCATCTGTCAGCGCATCGTCGAGATGATGGGCGGCCTCATAACGGTGGAGAGCGAAATAGGGAAGGGTTCGGTTTTCTCCTTCGATATCGTTTTCGACAGAGCGGCGCCAAAGGATGCGGAGGACGTTTCTGCCGCCGTCCGTCCCTCGGACGTAAATTTATCCGGGAGAAAAATCCTGGTGGTCGACGACGTGGTGACGAACAGGGCGGTCGCGAGGATCGCGCTCAAGGTCACTGGCGCGGATATCATAGAGGCCAAGGACGGCCGGCAGGCCGTCGACATAGTTACAAAGCTGAGGGGAGCGATCGACCTCATCCTGATGGATATCTCGATGCCGAATATGGACGGCTACGAGGCCGCCAGGGCGATCCGAGCCATGGACGCTGACTGGGCCAGAAAAGTTCCGATCATAGCTCTGACCGCTCATACCTATCAGGAGGACATCGACGCGGTTTTGGAGGCCGGCATGGATTTTCACCTCGGCAAGCCTCTCAGCCCCGCGATACTGCTCTCCACCATCTCGCGGTATCTGTCCGCCGAACAGGTAAAATACTCGTAGCCCACGCTCAATAAAGCGTCGTGTCCCCGCCTGCCAGATCCTCCTTTATCCTGACGCGTCACGCGGCGGAATGCAATGCTTCTTCGGCGATATGCCCATCCGGAGATATGACGATTGCCTTCCACGGTATTGCTTTTCCGGAGTTCTCGATGGCCGCCCCCACCGCGTTTTCCATGCCGGCGCAGCAGGGGACTTCCATTCGCGCGACCGTCACGGATTTGATGTCGTTGCGTTTTATGATCTCCGTCAGTTTCTCGCCGTAATCCGCGTCGTCGAGTTTTGTGCACCCTATGAGCGTTATCCTGCCCCGCATGAAGTCGCGATGGAACGCTCCGTACGCGTAGGCCGAGCAATCGGCCGCGATCAGCAGGTCCGCCCCGTCGAAGTAAGGCGCTTTTACCGGGACTAGCTTTATCTGCACGGGCCACTGCGCAAGCGCGCTCTCCGGCGTCTTGTCTGTCGGGGATGGGGCCTGCGCGCGGGGTATCTCCCGGGACATTGCGCCGGCCGTGTGCCGATATGGGGCGGCGGCGCGTTCCTCGAACGATATGGCGCCCGTCGGGCAGACCGGCAGGCAGTTGCCCAGCCCGTCGCAGTAATCGTCGCGTATCAGATGCGCCTTGCCGTCCGCCATGGCTATGGCCGACTCATGGCACGTTTCGGCGCAGAGGCCGCATCCGTCGCATTTATCCTCGTCGATCTTAATTATCTTGCGTATCATCCCCATCATCCCTTCCATATAGTTATGATTTCATCGGGAGCGGTTTTTTTAAAAATCCTCGGTTCCCTTGACCCGACGCCCCTATAATACTAACATTGGAGCGATAAATCTGTTGTTTTTACAACGAAAGGGTGATCCGATGGAAAAATATTCCGATGCGCTGCTCCAATGCCCTCTATTTGCCGGGATCGACAGGATTGGGCTGAAATCGCTTTTGGACTGTGTGCACGCTTCAAAGCGCGCATATGGCAGGGGGAGTTTTATTTTCATGGAGGCCGAACGGATCGGCTTTGTTGGCGCGCTCCTCTCGGGCAGCCTGCACATCATACAGGAGGATTTCTGGGGCAACAGGTCCATACTGGCGAGGGTGGAACCCCCGGAGATATTTGCCGAGGCATTTGCGTGCGCCGGCCTTGAACGATCCCCGGTGAGCGTCGTCGCGGTCGAGGACTGCGAAGTGCTCGCCATGGATTTCAAAAAAATCGTCGCGATATGTCCCCAATCCTGCGCTTTTCACGCGAGGCTCATCGAAAATATGCTGGGCGTGCTGGCCCGGAAGAACGTGTCGCTCGTGCGGAAGCTCGAGCACGTCGCCAAGCGCGGCACGAGGGGCAAGCTGCTCTCTTATTTGTCGTCGAGAGCGCTGGAGGAGGGCGCCGATTCGTTCGATATACCGTTCAAACGCCAGGAGCTCGCGGACTATTTGTCCGTGGACAGGAGCGCGATGTCGAGCGAGATGTCAAAGATGAGAAAAGAAGGCCTATTGTCCTTTTACAGAGAACATTTCCAGCTTTTAAAACATTGAGTTATCCTAATTAAGGGCAATGAGGTTCTTGCGCTGAAATTTCAGGCAATTTGTGTTTGCGCGCCCATAGGCTATATAATTACCTTGCGAGTTGTTTCTTTGTTTACGCGGCTTATGGGAGGCACGATTTTATATTATGGGAAAGCGAATGATGATCTGTGGCAATATGCTCAGCCAGAGAGTTTTGGATCTTAGAACGTCGATAGCGTCGGGGGCTCACGTAAAATATCGCTCATCCCACGTGCCGGACGCGGCCGGTATATGCGAGGATGAGGATCTCGACTGGCCTCACAGGGCGTCTCGGCTCACAAAAATAATGTGTGACGCCGAGACGCCGGTCATCCTGCCGGGCGAGCGCATAGCATTCACCAGAACGATAGAGCGCGTGCCGCTCTATTATGGCGATGACGAATGGAGCGGGCTGTGCGGCGGAAATATGGAGCGTGGATCCGGCGTTATATCGAATATCTGCCCCGATTGGGGCATGCTTTTGCGCGAAGGGCTGCTCAAAAGAAAAGAAGTCGTCGTTTCGAGATATGAGCGGGAGGGCACTGATCGCCTGAAGACGCTTGCTGAAACGGTGAGCGAGGCTGTGGACGCCGTCCTGGGCCTTGCGGAACGTTACGAAAAATACGCGGCTTCTCATGGCGAGGATGAGATCGCGTCCGTGTTCTCGGTCGTCCCTGCCCTGCCGGCCACGACATACAGGGAGGCGCTTCAATCCCTGAAATTCGTCTATTCGGCGCTGCTGTTCTCCGGGCACTATCACGTCGCCCTCGGGCGGTTTGACCGGTATATGTGGCCTTACGTCTCCGGAGACGTCGACGAGGGCCGCATGTCATGGGACGAGGTCGCGGATCTCACGGCGGAGTTCTTCGTATCGCTGGCCAAAGATTCGCGTCTTTGTCCCGGCTCGAGGCCGGGCGAGGGCGGGCAGTCCATAACGATCGGGGGCGTCGATGAGGATGGGGATTTGTCCGTCAACAGTCTGACATATATAATTGTCGACGCGGCCTCCGCGATCCGCTTCAAAGATCCCAAGATAAATTTACGCGTGACTCAGGACACGCCGAGGGATCTGCTCTTCAACGCGGTCGCGCTGACGAGGAGCGGCGTATCCGCGCCCCGGTATTCGAACGATTCCGAGGTCATACCGGGACTTACCGCCATGGGATACGATCTGGGCGACGCGCGAAATTATGCCGTATCCGACGGCGCCGAGTTTCTGATTCCCGGCCGCGGCATGGATGTGGTCAACGTGGGCGCCGTGTCGTTCCCTCGTTCCGCTGACGCCGCCATAAGGGCCGCTCTCGCGTCCGGGCATGATTTTGCCGACATAATGGAACATCTTCGCGAGGATATAGCCGCTCAGGTTGGGCTCGTGATGGAGGGGGCAGGAAAAACCGTTCTCGCTCCGGCGCCGCTGTGCTCCGCGCTCATGACGGATCAGCTCGAGACGAGGGGCGACATGTCCGAGGGCGCCAAATACAACAACCTCGGCATTCACGGCCTGGGCTCGGTAAACGCCGCGGACGCGCTCGCCGCCGTGAAGAAATTTGTCTACGACGACGGGTCTGTGACCGCTGAACGTTTCATAGCGGCTTTGGACGACAACTACGCACACGACGAAGAGCTCTGCTCCATGATCGCCAACGACGCGCCCAAGACGGGCGGAGGCGACCTTGACACGGACGATATCCTCCGCAGGCTCTTCGTGGCTTTTGCCGAGGCGTGCGAGCGATACAATCCGGTGAACGGGCGCTGGAACCGAGTGAGGCCGGGGGCCGGCGCCTCGGCGCACCGCAAATCGCATAACGCCGACTGCGCCGGAATGGCGGAGCTGATGCCGGAGGCCTCGGCCGACGGCCGCCGCGCGGGAGACTACGTGGTGCGTGGGCTCTCTCCGGCACGGATCACCAAGGACGGCGGCCCGATGTCGTTCCTTCAGACGTTCTCGAAAATCGATTACAGGCGGATATGCAACGGAGGCCCTATCACGATCGAGCTCTCCGACGCCGCGTTCCGCACGCCCGACTCCATTGGCCGGGTCACGGATATGGTTGCGTTCTTCGCCCTTCTCGGATGCTCTCAGCTCCAGATAAACGCCATGAACGTAAAGGATCTCATGAGCGCCTGCAAGCACATGGATCGCCATAGCTCCCTCATGACGAAGGTTTGGGGTTGGAACGTATGTTTTTGCGACATGTCCGAGGAATACAGGGACGAGACCATAAGGCGTTATTCGCAGGTAGTGTGAGGTTGATTTTTTTATGAGCGACATAAACGTTGCGGCTGTGGATTTTGTCGAGGTGATCGCGGGCGAGACAGGGACGCCGATAAAGGGCGTGCGCGCGGTTCTGGCGCTTCTGGACGACGGAGGAACCGTTCCTTTTATCGCCCGATACAGAAAGGAAGCCACGGGTCTCCTCGACGAAGTGGTCATAGCCAATATAAGGGACTTGCGCGAGAGGCTGGCGGAACTCGAAAAACGGAGGGCGGCGGTTATGGCGTCGTGCGAGGAACAGGGGGCGCTTTCCGACGCCCTGCGGAAATCATTGTCCGGGGCGCGAACCATGGCGGAGTTGGAGGATCTCTATCTTCCCTACAGGCCTAAGCGCAGGACGCGAGCCATGATAGCGAAAGAACGAGGGCTGGAACCTCTGGCCGTCCACATCATGAAGCAGAAAAAATCAGGCGTCGATCTCCGCGAAATTGCCGCTAAATATGTTTCGCCGGAGTTGGGAATCGAGACCTCCAGCGACGCGCTCTCCGGCGCGAGGGACATAATAGCGGAGTCCGTGAGCCAGCACGCCGCGACGCGCGCCGCGCTGAGGCGGATTTACGCGAGAAAGGCCGTGATATACGCCTTCGCGTCGAAAACCGCTCAGGGGGATTCGGACAAATACCGCGATTATCATGGCGCTGAGACGGGCGTTTACGGCGCGCCTTCCCATCGGATACTCGCTCTGCTGCGAGGCGAGCGGGAGGGTGTCCTGAAACTGAGGATAGAGCCGGAGGAGGGCGCTTCGCTCGGCATCCTGCGAGCGGCTTTCATAAAGGGCGACGGCGAGGAGAGCGCGGAGGTCGACGCGGCCTTGCGCGACTCGTACAAGAGGCTACTTGCCCCGTCGATGGAAACGGAACTTCGGGCGAGCCTCAAGGAGCGCGCCGACGACGACGCGATCGGGGTGTTCGCGGGGAACGTAGGCTCGCTCCTGATGGCCTCCCCGTATGGCGGCAAAAAAATATTGGCGCTCGACCCCGGTTTCAAGAGCGGCTGCAAGGTGGCGGTTCTGAACGAACGCGGCGACATAACGCATAACGAGACGATCTATCCTCATCCCCCTCAGAATCGCGGAGAAGACGCCAAAAAAGCAATAGAGCGTCTCGTTGCGGATTACGGGATATGCGCCGCCGCTGTCGGCAACGGCACAGCGGGGCGCGAGACGGATTCGTGGCTCAGGAGCCTGAGGCTTCCAATACATGTCGTCATGGTGAGCGAGAGCGGGGCTTCGGTGTACTCGGCGTCCGAGACCGCCCGCAGGGAGTTCCCCGACCTCGACCTCACCGTGAGGGGGGCCATTTCGATAGGAAGGCGCTTTCAGGATCCACTGGCGGAACTGGTGAAGATAGACCCAAAGTCGATCGGCGTGGGGCAATACCAGCACGACGTGGACCAGAAGAAGCTGAAACGCGCGCTGGACGACGTCGTGATGAGCTGCGTGAATAAAGTGGGCGTCGACGCGAACAGCGCGAGCCGCGAGCTGTTGACGTATGTCTCGGGGCTCAACCCGACGCTCGCGGCGAACGTCGTGAAGCATCGCGAGGAGAACGGGGCGTTCCGGTCGCGCGAGGATTTCCGCAAGGTGTCGAGGATGGGCCCGAAGGCGTTCGAACAGTCGGCCGGTTTCATGAGGATAACGGGAGGCGCGAACCCGCTCGACGCGAGCGCGGTTCACCCGGAAAACTACGGCGTGGTCGAGCGAATGGCGAGCGACGTAGGCTGCGAGGTTTGCGACCTGATGAGCGACGAGTCGCTCCGCGCGCGAATAGCGCCGGATAATTACGCGGATATTGGCGGCGCTACGATGCGCGACATTCTGTCCGAACTGGCGAAGCCCGGGCGCGACCCGAGGAGCGATTTCGAGTTCTTTTCCTTCGACGAGAGCGTCCACGAGTTGTCGGATCTGAAATCCGGCATGACCTTGCCGGGAGTGGTGTCGAACGTGACGGATTTCGGAGCTTTCGTCGATGTGGGAGTCCATCAGGACGGACTTCTTCACAGAAGCCGGATAAAACCCGAGTTGAGAAAACGCCTCGCCCCCGGGTCGCGTGTGGAAGTGGAAGTGCTGGAGGTGGACGAGGCGAGAGGCAGGATATCGCTGGGATTTGTGAAGTGAAATTTCGTCGCTCGTTCGCGCGGTCAGCGATAATGATAGCGGCAGGGTATCGTTTAAATGCCTATTATCGACGCGGCGCGGTATACGACGAAAGAGCCGACCCACGCTGTCGCGAGCCAGAAGAGCGCTGTTTCCGCCATGTGACGCGCGCTCCGGAGCTCCATTCTCGCGGTGGCGACCGCCGCCATGCACGGTATCGAGAGCAGGTTGAACGTCATGAACGACAGCGCCGCCGCGTGGGAGAAACTGCCGACCAGCGCCAGAGAAAGGGCGCCGGCCGCGTGCTCGTCTTCAAGCGCGTCGGCGCCTATCTCCGGCGTATAGAGCACGCCCAGGGTTGAGACGACCATTTCCTTGGCTATGAGCCCGGTCACTATCGCCACTATGGCCTTCCAGGCGTCGGGCGTTCCGGCAAATCCCAGTGGACGGAATATGGGCAGCGCAAACGACGCCGCTATTCCTACGATGCTGTCCCTGCTGTTGGGTTCCACCATGTTCAGCGTGAAATCGAAATTCGACAGAAACCAGATGATAACAGCAGCTCCCGCTATGATGGTTGTGGCTCTAGTGATGAAAGCGCTGGCCTTCTCCCACAGATGCATGCAAAGATTGCGCGGGCGCGGCATCCTGTAAGCGGGAAGTTCCATTATGAAAAACGACGCGTCGTCCTTCATGATCGTGTGTCTCAGTATTATAGCCGCCGCCACCGCTGCGGCTATGCCTATCAGGTACATTCCGAACACCGCCAGGTCGGCGTGGGACGGGAAAATCGCGGCCCCAAAGAGCGACCATATCGGAAGCTTGGCCCCGCATGAGAAAAACGGCATGAGCATGATGACGAACCTCCGTTCGCTTGCTGTGGCGAGCGTGCGGGAACCCATCATTGCCGGCACGGAGCAGCCGAAACCCATCAGCATCGGCAAAAACGCCCGGCCGGACAGCCCGAACCGGCGAAGCGGCCTGTCCATCAGCAGCGCGGCGCGCGCCATGTATCCGCTGTCCTCCAGTATCGACAAAAACAGGAAAAGCATGAGAATCTGCGGCAGGAAGCTCAGCACGGAACCGACCCCGTTCAAAAGTCCGTTTATCAGGATGCCGCCGAGCCACGCAGGGGCGTTCGCCGCGTCCAGCAGACCACGCGCCGACGCCGACAGCCAGTCGGTGAACAGCTCCATCCACCCCTGGAACATTATGCCGGGCGACGGTATCCCATCCTCGGCGATATACCCGCTGAAGACGAGAGATTCCGAAAATGTCAGATGAAATACCATGAACATGACGAGGAAAAAAATAGGAAGGCCAAACAATTTGTTGGTCAATATCATGTCTATCCTGTCGGATCGCGAGGTATCCCCGCTCGACCCGGCGCGGCGCAACGCCCCGGAGCAGTATTCGGCGATGAAATTGTAGCGAATGTCCGCCACGGCGGCCTCGAAGTCTCCGGCCACGTGATCGCCGAGCCGCATGGAGTTTTTGATTTCATCTATCTCGGACTTTATGCCGGCTGTCGCGTCCGCTTCGAGGATGTCTCCCTCGACGGCTTTCGCCGCGTGAAAGACGGGGTGAGGAACGTTTTTCCCGCGAAAAAGTTTAATGACGCGTTCAAATGATTCGCCGAGTGGAGAGCGTTCGAGCGGCGACCAGCCCGCGCGCGTCGTGAGGGCGGTTTTATACGCCACATCCATCAGCTCTTTAACGCCGTCCCTGTCTATGGCGCTTATCTCCACCACCGGAACTCCGAATCTGTCGGCCAGGAGGGAGGCGTCGATATGGTTCCCCTCTTTGCGCGTTATGTCGGACATGTTGAGCGCTATCACCACGGGAATGTCGGACTCGAGTATCTGAGTCGTGAGATAGAGGTTGCGTTCGAGGTTCGTCGAGTCGACTATGTCGATGACGAGATCCGGGGAGTTGTCGAGGATATAGCGCCGCGATACAGTCTCTTCCGGGGTATATGGAGAGAGGGAGTATATTCCGGGGAGATCTATTATATCGACGTTTTCGCGCAATCCCCGATAAACGCCCTCGCGCCTGTCTACCGTGACTCCCGGCCAATTGCCCACGTGGGCGCTGCTGCCGGTCAGTAAATTGAAAAGCGTGGTCTTGCCGCTGTTCGGGTTGCCTGCCAACGCAAAAATCATATCTTTTTTATTTGCCGCCTGCCTCAATATACGAAAATTCTTTTTGCCAGTCCGTGATTTATTACGAGCCTGCTGTCCTTTACCCGCAGCACAGTGTTTCCCATGCTGTCCGCCACAGGGGTCACCGGCTGTCCGGCGAGCACGCCCAGATCCTCCAGGCGACGCTTGACCCTGTCCTCGGCGTCTATTTTAGCTACTGTTGCCGCCTCTCCGAGAGGAGCGGAAATTAATGCCACCATGATGAACCTCCGATAAGTTAGTTGGCGCAAACTGGTTTTCGCGTAAAATATCTTGCTCAGCCACGGCACATTGTATTGTCCTTTAATATGCTTGTCAAGTTCGGCAAACAAATACCGTAAATATGCCTGAATCCTAATAGTTGGATAAATACACATTCCGCAATTTTGCGTTGTGGTGTATCATGACTTTAATTACAATTTAGAAAACAAGAAAGGGCGTGACCTCCATGAGAGGAAAATTTGCGGCGATTATATCGGCCGCGTTCCTGATTTGCTCCATAGGCGCGGACGCCGAGGCGGCCATAACCGAGGAGATGGTTCGCACGGCCTGGGCCGATGTGGCCAGGATAGCCGGTATGGATCCGCTGCCTCTTTCCATTGAAAAAAATTCCACCCCGAACGCGTGGGTGACTTCCGGCAAGTCCGTCACTGTGACCACGGGGCTCATGAACCTGCTGGAGCGCCCAGAGGAGATATTCGGCGTCCTGTCCCATGAGGCCGGGCACGCGAAGCTCAAGCATCATGAATCGGCCGTCAAGTCGTCGGTCGGCATCGGCGTAGCCGCCCTGCTTTTGGGCAAGGCGCTGGGCGGTGGAATTGTGGGAGATGTGGCGGTGGGCGTCGGTTCCAATCTCGCTTCGGCGGGTTTCAGCCGTGAGAAGGAGGTCGAGGCTGATGATTTTGCCGTGGATATCGCTTTCAAGGGACAAAAGGATCCGACCGGAATATACACGGCGCTGGAACGTCTTTCGCTTGCCGGAGGCAAGCTCCAGCCATCCGGCTTCAACTCGCATCCTCCGGACGACCGCAGGCTCCTGCGCGTGAAAAACCGGATACTGGCCAAAGATCCGAACGTCCAGTTTCCAAAGGTGGAGAAGAAAAAGAATCAGTAACGACGGCCGATAGCTTCGCTAGAGATCTTTGCCCTTCGAATGTGTCTTGGGAGCGGGGATGAAAATGATGCTTGACAGAAAGGGCCGTTTGTTATAAATTAAAATTATTCTAAATGCGTGATGTGGGATTGCGCTAATCACTATATCTAGGGAGGATGTTACATGAGCACGAATGGCAATTTGATGGCGGCTTTTGCCGGGGAGTCCCAGGCCAACAGGAAATACACGGCGTTTGCGCTTGTCGCCGAGAAGGAAGGGCACAAGGACGCGGCCCGTCTGTTCCAGGCGACGGCTGAGGCGGAAAACACGCACGCTGTGGCCGAGCTCAAGCTCGCCGGCAAGCTGGGCGACACGAAGGCCAATCTGGCGGCCGCCATCGAGGGCGAAACCTACGAGTTCTCGACGATGTATCCGGAATTCGAGGAAGAGGCGAAGAAAGAAGGCCAGACGTCCGCCGAGAAAGCGTTTGTTTTGGCGAAGGAGGCCGAGAAGGTACACGCGAAACTCTATAAGGAAGCGCTCGACAACCTGGACAAGGATACCGGAGTTTCGTATTACCTCTGCCCGGTCTGCGGATATATAGAAAAAGGCGGCGCTCCCGATACCTGCCCCATCTGCAAGGCCAAGGGTTCCACGTTCAAGAAATTCTAGAGCGGAACCACACGTAATTCTTCAATCATATTGAATTGAAAGCCGCGAAATATATTTCGCGGCTTTTTGCGCATTTTACTAAGTTATAGTTGACAGATGATGGGTAAGTCCATTATATTGGATCAAGTAATTATTACCAACTACTAATAATTTTGTCAGAGGGTTTCATGGAAAAAGAAAGATCCCAGGTCAAGAGTCTGCGCCATAAAAAACTCATAGGCTTGCTCGACTCCGACCCGCTCATATCCGACAACGGGCTGGCGGCGGAGCTTGGGGTCAGCGTCGGCACGATCCGTCTCGATCGGGAGGCGCTGAACATGCCGGGCCTGCGCGAGCGGACGAGACTGATGGCATCCCGCGCGTCGAGCCGGCTCACATCCATGAAACAGGATGAGGTGTTGGGCGAGATAATAGAACTCGAGCCCAACAGCAAGGCTCTCTCCGTTTTCTCGACCAATCGCGAATACGCGTTCAGGCATACGAATCTGATAGCGGATCATTATATTTACGCCCAGTCGGCGACGCTCGCCATAGCTGTGGTCAGGGAGGCCCTGGCCATAGTGGCGGCGGCGCGCGTTCAGTTCAGCCAGTCGGCGTACGTCGGCGAGAAGCTGACGGCTTCCGCCAGGGTCGGAACCCACAAGGACAATAAGTATGTAGTCAGCGTTCACACCAGGGCGGGCGACAGGGAGATATTCGTGGCCCGCTTCGTGGTTGTGGCCATAGAGGCCATATAGGGAATAATGGAGTCGAAATAAGGCGAGGAGGGATTGTGACATGCTTTTCGCTCTCGACGTCATGGGCGGGGACAATGCTCCGGCGGAGCCGTGCAAAGGCGCGATAATAGCCTGCAAGAAGGACGAGTCTCTCTCGGTCGCTTTGGTCGGCATGAAGGAAGCGATCGAACCATATGTGGAGGCCGCGCCGTCTTCGGTGCGAAGCCGAATCCACATCGTGGAGGCCGCCGAGGTGATCGGAATGGGAGATAATCCGTCGGCTTCGATGAGAAGCAAAAAGAATTCGAGCCTTCGGATAGCTATGGAGATGGTGCGCTCGCGCGAGGCCATCGGCTGTATTTCGGCAGGCAATACCGGCGCCATCGTCGCCGGAGGCGTGCTCGTGGTTGGAAGGATAAAGGGCATAGATCGCCCGGGACTGGCCGTTCCGATTCCGTCGCTCAAAAAGACGACGCTTCTTCTCGACGTCGGCGCGACGGTTCGCTGCAAGGCGCTGAATCTCTATCAGTTCGCCCGCATGGGCGCCATCTATATGAGCTCTCTCACCGGAACGAAAAACCCGAGCGTCGGGCTCTTTTCGAACGGTTCGGAGGATATAAAGGGAGACGAGGTCATAAGCGAAGCGCGTGAGATGCTTCTAGGGAGCGATCTCAACTTCGGGGGATTCGTCGAGGGCAAGGACGTGCCTGTTGGCAATACCGACGTAGTGGTCTGCGACGGCTTCACCGGAAACGCTCTCATAAAGTTCGGGGAGGGAATAGGCGAGCTCGTGACGAATTTGATACGCTCCGAGCTGAAGGGCAAAATCCTGCCCCGCATAGGCGCGCTTCTGATGATGCCGACGCTGAAGAAGATGGCCGCCCGTTTCGAATACGAGGAAAACGGCGGATCGCCTCTTCTGGGGGTGGACGGCATAGTGGTAAAGGCTCACGGTAATTCACGCGACAGGGCGATAGCGGGGGCTCTTCACGTAGCTTCCGGCTTCGCGAGACTCAGGGGAACCGATCTCGTAAAGGAGAGCCTCGAGCGATAAGCTCATTTCGTCGCGAGCGAGGAGGGAATATTTTGGCGCATATAGAGGGTCGTCCGGTGGGCGTTCTTGGAACCGGAATGTATATACCGAAAAAAGTTTTGACGAATCACGATCTGGAGAAGATGGTCGACACGTCGGACGAATGGATTGTCGAGCGCAGCGGAATAAGGACGCGGCATGTCGTCTCGGGGGACGAGTCGAACGCTTCGATGTCGGCGGCGGCGGCGAGTCGCGCCATCCGCGACGCGGGAGTTTCTCCCGAGTCCGTGGACATGGTGATGGTTGGGACGAATTCACCGGACATGCTTTTGCCGGGAGTGGGCCCGACGGTGCAGAACCTGATCGGCGCTTTGCGTGCCGGAGGCATGGACATACAGGCAGGGTGTCCCGGAGCGCTCTACGGGATGGCGATAGCCGCCGGGGGCATCGCGTCCTCCATGTGGGATAATGTGGTGGTCGTCGGTTCGGAGGCCATAAGCAAGCTCGTCGACTGGACTCATCGCAGTACGTGCGTCCTGTTCGGGGATGGCGCCGGCGCCTGCGTCATGGGCCCATGGAAACCGGGCGGCATCAGGCTCACTCACGCCGACCTCGTCGCGGACGGAGCGTATAAAGAGCTCATAACGCTGCCGGGAGGCATGGCCGCGGAACCGGCGACCGAGGAGACCGTGAGGGAGCGCAGGCACTTTATAAAGATGAACGGGGCCGAGGTTTTCAAATATGTTAATCGAAAAATTCCCGCTTACCTGGAGAATTTTTGCGAGACTTGTGGTATAACAACGAAAGATGTGGATTGGTGGATTTTTCATCAGGCGAATATTCGTATCCTCGACGGAGTCGCGCGCAGGCTCGGCGTCTCGATGGATAAATTTGTGATAAACGTCGACAAATACGGCAACACATCGGCTGCTTCTATCATGCTGGGGCTTCATGAGGCTCGCGCCGACGGCAGAATATCCCCGGGTCAGAAGGTTCTGATGTGCAGTTTTGGGGCCGGCATGACCTATGGGGCGCTGATGCTCGAGTCGTAGAGACGGCAAAATGAACAGAGGTGTTGTGATGTTCGGTTCCAACAGAGTTACCAAATTGTTGAATATCAAATATCCCGTTATCCAGGGAGCTATGGCGTGGGTAGCGGACGCCGATCTCGCCGCGGCCGTGAGCAACGGAGGGGGTTTGGGCATCATAGCGGCCGGAAACATGCCCCCGGAGGCGCTCGAACGTGAGCTCGTCAAGATAAGAACGCTGACGGACAAACCGTTCGGCATGAACGTCATGCTGCTCTCGCCGACTCATAACGACGCGATAGAGCTGGCAGCCCGTCATAAGGTTCCGGTCGTCACGACCGGAGCGGGTCTGCCTGGCAAAGTCATCGACAGGCTGGCGCCGCTGGGCGTTACCGTCATTCCCGTCATAGCGTCGGTCACCCATGCCGAGCGGGTCAAAAAACAGGGCGCCGCGGCCGTTATAGCGGAAGGCATGGAGGCCGGCGGCCACATAGGGGAAATAACGACAATGGCTCTGACGGCTCAGGTCGCGCGAGCGATCGATATACCCGTAATAGCCGCCGGAGGCATCGCCGACGGCAGGGGCATGCTCGCCGCCTTCGCGCTCGGAGCGGAGGGAGTGCAGATGGGCACGCGCTTCGTCTGCGCGGCGGAGTGCAACGCTCACGACAACTTCAAGAAAAAAATCATAGAGGCCAATGATCGCGGCACAGTTGTGACTGGCCGCTCGCTCGGTCATCCCGTGCGGTGCATAAAGAACAAATTCACACAGAGGTTCGCGGAGATGGAGGATTATCACGCTACTATCGAAGAGCTGGACAAGTTTGGCTCCGGCAAATTGAGGGCCTCCGTCGTCGACGGCGATATGGAGTATGGATCGGTGATGTCCGGGCAGATAGCCGGACTGGTGATGAAAATACAGCCCGCCAGGGAAATAATAGAAGAAGTGACGGGCGAAGCGGCTCGACTCGCCGCGGCCATAGGCGGCCGCTTTGAGTGAGCCTGGGAGGGATACTGGTGTCAAAATCTGATTACGCTATCGTTTTTCCGGGGCAGGGCGCCCAGGAAGTTGGAATGGGCCGTGATTTTTACGACGGCTATAAGGAAGCTCGCGACGCATACGCGGAAGCTGACGAAGCGCTTGGTTTCAAACTCTCGGGCGTCGTTTTTGGCGGGCCCGACGAAGAGCTCGTCAAGACCGCGATAACCCAGCCCGCGATACTCGTCACGAGCATCGCGATACTGAGGGTCGCGGAGCGCGAGTTCGGGGAGGCGCTGACTCCGCTTTATTTCGCGGGTCACAGCCTCGGGGAGTATACGGCTCTCGTCGCTTCGGGCGTGCTGGGCCTCGGCGACGCGGCTCGTCTCGTGCGTCGCCGAGGAGAGCTGATGCAGGACGCCGTCCCGCTTGGCGTGGGCGCCATGGCGGCGGTCCTCGGCCTCGACATGGACGCGGTAAGCGGCGTCTGCAACGAGGCCTCGGAAGGGGAAACGTGCGGACCTGCCAACGTCAACTCGCCGGGGCAGATAGTCATCTCCGGCAATGCCGGAGCTGTTGAGAGGGCCGGAGTTCTGGCTAAACAAAAAGGCGCCTCGAAGGTCATACCTCTCAAGGTGAGCGCTCCGTTTCACTGCGGCCTTATGAGACCGGTGGCGGACAAGTTGTATGAGGCGTTCGGTACAGTAGCCTGGAATGTGCCGCGCGTTCCCATAATGGCAAACGTCGACGCTTCTCCAAAGGTTGACGTCGACGCAATTCGAGGCGCGTTGTTCGATCAGACGTATATGCCGGTGTTGTGGGCGGACGGAGTCGCGGCCATGGCCGCTGGCGGCGCCGCGCGGTTCGGTGAGTTCGGCCCGGGGAGCGTTCTCTCCGGTCTTATAAAGAGGACGGTAAAGGGCTCTTCGGCTATTTCCGTGAACAAAGTCGCGGATATTCCCAAGGCGATAGGCTTTTTGAGGAAAGACGAGTCATGAGCGGCAGAGTGGCGCTCATTACCGGCGCGAGCCGCGGTATAGGGCGGGCCGTCGCCATAGAGCTCGCGCGCGTAGGCTGCCGGGTGGCGGTCAATTATCAGAATTCCGGGGCGGCCGCCGATGAGCTCTGCGCGATGATTCGCTCGGAGGGCGGGGTCGCTTTGCCCGCGCGGGCCGACGTGTCGCTTCGCGAACAGGCGGAGTCTCTGGTCGCGACTGTCACAAAAGAGCTCGGAGAAGTCGAGATACTCGTCAATAACGCCGGGATCACGCGCGACAATCTGCTGATGCGCATGAAGGACGCCGAGTGGGACGACGTCCTGCGGACGAATCTCAGCTCTGTTTACTACTGCACTCAAGCCGTGATTCGCGGTATGATGAAAGCCCGTTTCGGGAGGATAATCGCCGTGAGTTCGGTTTCGGGCCTCGTCGGCAACGCGGGGCAGGCTAATTACGCCGCCGCCAAGGCGGGGATATTGGGCTTCGTGAAAAGCGTCGCCCGGGAGGCGGCCTCGCGGGGCGTGACGGCCAACGTCATCGCGCCCGGCTATATAGAGACCGACATGACCGGAAATCTCCCGGACGGGATAAAAAACGGAATGTTGACTCAGATACCGGCCGGAAGATACGGCTTGCCGATCGATGTGGCGAAAGCGGCCGTTTTTCTGGCTTCTGATGAGGCTTCATATATAACAGGTCAGGTATTAGCCGTCGATGGCGGCATGACAATGTGAACCCTGGAAGGAGGTGTTGCGTGATGCAATCGGATGAAATCATGGCTAAGCTCAAGGAACTGGTTATAGACCGCCTCAATGTGGAGGAGGACCAGATCAAGGCTGACGCCTCGTTCGTGGAGGATCTCGGAGCGGATTCCCTCGATATCGTGGAGTTGATAATGGGTATCGAAGAGGAGTTCGACGTCGAGATTCCGGATGAGGACGCCGAGAAGCTGACGAATGTCGGCGAGGCTCTTGCTTATGTTAAAGGAAAGCTCGGCGTTGAGGAATAGTCGTTATCTGGGGGCGCGTATGACGGACCGCGCGCCCCTTTTCAAGGGAGGGATTCTGTGAGAAGGGTTGTCATCACCGGATTGGGTGTCGTGAGCCCGATAGGCAGCGGCAAGGATGTCTACTGGCGCGCTCTCTCCGAAGGCCGTAACGGAGTCGATAAGATATCCCTCTTCGACACCGAAGGCCATTCGGCCAGGATAGCGGCGGAGGTCAAAAATTTTGACGTGGAGCCATGGCTCGATAAAAAAGAGGCCAGAAAGACGGACAGGGTCATCCATTTCATCATTCCTGCCGCCGACATGGCGATAAAGGACGCCGGACTCGACCTCGGCGGCATAGACGGCAACAAGTTCGGCGTGTATATAGGAAGCGGCGAGGGCGGCATAACGACGACGCACGAGAACTACGACATATTGAAAGAGAAGGGCCCGTCGCGCATAAGCCCGTTCTTCGTGCCGATGATGCTCTCGAATATGCCGGCCGCTTACGTGGCTTTGAAATTCGGAGCTCGCGGGCCCAATATGGCAGTGGTAACGGCCTGTTCGACGGCGACGCACTGCATGGGCGAGGCCATGTACGCCATCAGGCGCGAGGATGCCGACATAATGCTCGTCGGAGGGGTCGAGGCGGCGATAACGCCGATCGCGATCGCCGGCTTCGCGAATATGAAGGCTCTTTCCACCAGAAACGACGAGCCCGGCAAAGCGTCGCGCCCGTTCGACAAGGAGCGCGATGGTTTCGTCATGGGCGAGGGCGCCGGCATACTTCTTTTCGAGGAATTGGAGCACGCCAGGGCCCGCGGCGCCCACATATACGCGGAGGTCACAGGCTACGGCAACACATGCGACGCCTATCACATCACGGCGCCGGACCCCGAGGGGGACGGTTCCGTGCGCGCGATGAGGCTCGCTCTCAAAATGGCCGGATGGAATCCGGATCAGGTCGATCTGTATAACGCGCATGGCACCTCGACGCCTCTCAACGACAGGACGGAGAGCCGAGCGATACATACTGTGTTCGGCGCCTACACGGAAAAACTGCCGGTTCATTCGACGAAATCGATGATAGGGCACTGCCTCGGCGCCGCCGGAGCGGTGGAGACCATAGCGGCTCTCATGGCGATAGAGCGCGGGATTATTCACCCGACAGTAAACTATGAGTTCCCCGATCCCGAGTGCAACCTCAATATCACGTCCGCGACGCTTGAACGCCATGTGGACAGGGTGTTGATCAACAACGCCGGATTCGGTGGTCACAACGGGGTATTGGCGGTAGAACGATTCAAGGGTTAAGTTGGATGGAGCTTTTGTCGGTCGATCTCGAACGGGAGATCGGTTACGTTTTCCATGACCGGGGGCTGTTTGAGGAAGCCCTGACTCACGCGTCTTACGCTAACGAATCCGGACGACAGGGGTGCAACGAACGCCTGGAGTTTCTTGGCGACGCGGTTTTGGAACTCGTCGTCTCCCAGATGCTGTACCTGTCCTCTCCCAACATGGACGAGGGAGGGCTTTCCAAAGCCCGATCCCATGTCGTGAGGGAGACTACGCTCGCATCGTGGGCGAGAGCCATCCGGCTGCCCATTTTGATAAAGATTGGCCGGGGACTCGAAGGGCAGGGCGGCAGGCACAACCCTTCGATCCTGGCCGACGCCATGGAGGCGGTATTCGGGGCGGTATTTCTGGACGGAGGCTACTCGTCGGCCCGCGACGTCATAATGCGTCTCGTGTCGCGAAACAATGGCAATCTCGACCGGGACGAAGAGGGCAAGGACGCGAAATCTCTCCTTCAGGAACGGCTTCAGGCTCACGGAGAACCTCCGCCGGCCTATCGTCTCATCAGGCGCACGGGGCCCGATCACGCGGCGTCCTTCGAGGTCGAGGCCACGGCCGCGGATGGACGGGTGTTGTCCGCCGGGTCCGGAAATTCCATAAAAACGGCGGAATTCAGGGCGGCGCGCAAGGCGCTGGAGCTGTTCAAAGATAAGGGCGAGTAGGTGAATCGCCCGCTTCGCTCAAAGAAATTTATCCGTTACGCCTCGCGATTCCTGGCGGTTGTCTGCGTCGTTGTGATGCTGGATTTTCCGGCACGAGCGGCGGATGTTCCGTCCGTTTACGCGTCTCAGCCGTGGCTTGGCGCAATGGCCAGTTTCATCGTGGGAACCACCATGAAGGTACGATCAGCTTCAACGTGGGACTCGTCCGGGGCGCTGCGCGCCCGCAAGATACCCCAAAACTCGACCGCAATCGCGCTCGATCCGCTTGACGCGGCCCGTTTCAACCTGGACAGGAACCAGAAAGAGCTGCATGTGCTCTACGACAACCTTCCGATAGAAAACACCCGCAGAGGTCCGCTGCCTTTCGATCCATCCGTATTGCCATTTCTGAGTCAACGCCTGCTGATAGTTCTTTGCGAATTGAGCCCGGACAATTATTCGTTCTACCAGAGGCGGCTGGCGGAATTTCAATCTCGCCTCGAAAGCACGGTTGAGGTGGGGCGCAGCCTCATTCACGATATACCAGTCCTCGATCTGACGGGAGCGGTAAGTCCATGGGTGATGGCGGCCTGCGGGAAGGCAGTTCGTCCGCCCGAGTCGCTGTGGAATTCCTGGATTGGGAATACCCGCACCCCCGATCTCGTTTTGGCCGTAAAGGAGGCGGAGAATCGCGGCTGGTGGATACTGATGGACGCATGGACGCCCGCTCCCGTCCGCACGCGCGTTTTTTCTCAGAGGATCGTTCTCATATCTCCGCCGGGGTCCGACTATGACTTTTTCCCATACCTTCACGATATCTATCTGCAAATCTGGTCGACCGCTGCGGCGAAATAACGCAGTTTATAAGCCGACGCGCTCATTCGCGAATGAAATGTTCAGTTTCAGAACCAAAGACCTCCGCAAACACATAAAGCGTTTCGCCAACATCGCCGGGTACACGACGGAACGCGCGCTCGAAAATCAGGTCGAGGTCAACGTCAAGGCGGCCGAGAAGATGGCACGTCTCCACGACGCGCTCAAGGAACACGGTTATGAGGGGCATGGCCTGGAGGTCTATCTCGTCCGTCTGCTGTGCTGTCTGTGCGCGGACGACACCGGGATGTTCCCAAATCAGAGCTTAGTGGACTATCTGGAAAATTCAAAAGAGGACGGGAGCGTCCTGTCCGACCGCATCGCCCGGCTGTTTGACGTCCTGACTCCGCGCCCCGAAACGCGCGACAAACGCACTCTGATGTCCGACGAGCTAAAGCAATTTCGTTATATCAACGGCGGCTTGTTCGCCAATCCGCTTCCCCATGCTGATTTTGACGGCAAAATGCGCCGGATTCTCTTGGAGTGCTGCCATTTCGACTGGAACAAAATTTCCCCCGCCATTTTCGGCGCGATGTTCCAGGGCGTCATGGACAAAGGGGCTCGCCGCGAGCTGGGCGCGCATTACACAAGCGAAGAGAATATTTTGAAGCTGAT
>JAITOL010000180.1 GCA_031289955.1 Synergistaceae bacterium | reverse complement strand
ACTATACAAATTCGCGTAGACGACACCACGAAGAAAATAGCGGATTCTCTTTTCGGCAGTTTGGGGCTCGATACTTCAACAGCGGTGAGAATGTTTTTGAGCGCCGCTATCAGTGAAGGAGGGCTGCCATTTAATGTAAAAAAACAAAAACCGATTGAATTGCATGACGGGTATGGTTCATACATCTGTGAATATGGCCACGTCCACGATTACAGCAAACTGAAGCTGGATGATCTCGGTGAAACGATAGGCCCGTTTGATACTGTGGAAGATTTAATGCGAAATCTGAATAACGATGATTAAATACAAAACAAAATTCACCACGTTATTTAAAAAACAACGCAAGCTTTTAACAAAACGGGGTTTTGACATCAAACAACTTGACGATGTAATTTTGTTGCTCGCAGATGGTGAAACCCTACCTCCCAAATGTTGCGACCACTCACTCGCCGGGAATCGTAAAGGGTATAGAGATTGCCATATCAGCCATGACTGGCTGCTAATTTATAAAATAGACAACGATATTCTAACTTTATTGCTTTCTGAAACAGGCACACATTCGGACTTGTTCGGGTAAGCAGCTAAACCTCACCGCTCTCCGCTACACCCTATATCCAAGGCTCGTCAATCAGTCCTGACTCGCTGCGCAGGAAATTTTGTGAAATTAGAGAAAACAACCTTGAGTAAACTATAAATTACATGTTAAAATTGATTGGTTGTTCTTGCGCGCAACTTATATTTGTTAAAACGTACCTTGACAAATGATTCGATGAGGTGATTGAAGAATGGAAATAATACTGCTAGCTATTTGTTGTTCAGCAATAGTCGGCATTGTGGCGGGAGTTTTCGTCCACAGGCTGGTGTTGGGAAAGAGACATGAGAGTGCGGTGTCCAATGCGGAGAAGATGCTGCAGGAGGCCGCTAACAAAGCGGAGCAAGCGAGCCGCGACCTGATGGCGGAGACCAAAGAGGAGATATTCCGGCTTCGCCAGGAGGTCGACAGGGAGACGAAGGAGCGGAGAAACGAACTCCAGAGGACAGAGAGGAAGCTCGAGCAGAAGGAGGAGAACCTCGACAAGAAACTCGACAACGTAACAAAGCGCGAGGAGGAACTTAAACAGAGGTTCGAGGACGTGAAACACAGGATAGACGGCATATCACTGAAGGAGCGCGAGCTTGTGTCGAGGCTCGAGGAAATAGCTCAACTGTCCAGGGATGACGCTAAGGCCATGCTCCTCGCCGAGGTGGAGTCCGAGGCAAACCATCTGATAGGGCTCAGGCTCAAGGAGATGGAGGATAAATCCAAGCGAGAGGCAGACAGAAAAGCGCAGGAGATAATTGCGGTGGCAATTCAGCGGTGCAGCGTCGACTTCACGTCGGAGATAGCGGTGAGCGTGGTGCAGATACCGTCCGACGAGATGAAGGGCAGAATAATAGGCCGTGAGGGCAGAAATATAAGGACGTTCGAGACACTCACTGGCGTGGACCTGATAGTGGATGACACGCCCGAGGCCGTGACGCTCAGCTGCTTCGATCCAATAAGGCGGGAGGTCGCGAGGCTGTCCCTGGAGCGTCTGATTCAGGACGGACGCATTCACCCAGCCCGCATCGAGGAGATAATAGAGAAGACCCAGAGGGACGTCGAGGCCCAGGTCATGGAGGCCTCGGAGGATGCGCTGCTTGAGACCGGCATAAAGCACATGCACCCGGAGCTCGCAAAGCTCATCGGGCAGCTGCGATTCCGCGCGAGCTACGGTCAGAGCGCGTTGCATCACAGCCTGGAAGTTTCCCACATATCGGGATTGCTGGCGGCTGAACTTGGGCTTGACGAGGGCATAGCCCGCAGGGCCGGGCTTCTCCACGACATTGGCAAGGCTGTGGATCATCAGGTGGAGGGGCCGCACGCCGTGATAGGCGCCGATATCGCCAAGCGCTATAACGAGTCCCCGGAGATAGTGAACGCTATAGCGTCGCACCACGAGGACGAGGAGCCGCAGACGATCTACGCCCTGTTGGTGTCCTCGGCGGACGCTGTGAGCGCGTCTCGTCCAGGGGCGCGAAGGGAGAGTCTTGACGCGTACGTCAAGAGGCTCGAAAAGCTGGAGGGGATAGCGAAATCGTTCGATGGCGTCAGCAAGGCCTTCGCTATACAGGCCGGCAGGGAGATAAGGGTTGCGCTCTCTCCAGAGACGACGGACGAGGGTTGCATGCAGAAGCTTGCCTACGACATAGCCCGCAGGATCGAGTCGGAGATGAAGTACCCCGGCCAGATCAGAGTCACCCTGATAAGGGAGACCAGGGTGATCGACTACGCGAAGTAGCGTACAGGGGCGCGATCGATGAAGATCCTCTTTGTTGGTGACGTTTTTGGCCGGCCTGGCAGGGCCGCCTTGACGGATTTGCTGCCAGAGCTGAGAGCCAAGGAAGGTTTTTTTGATTTCGTCGTTATTAACTGTGAGAATGCGGCTGCTGGGTTTGGGATGACGGAAAAGCTCATGATAGAGCTTTTCGACTCTGGTGTCGACGTAATGACGTCTGGCAATCACATCTGGGACAAGAAGGAGTTCGTTCCAGTCCTGGACCGCGAAACGAGAGTGCTTCGCCCCGCAAACTACCCGCCGGGCGCGCCTGGCAGAGGTTATGGGGTTTTTGAAAAAAACGGCCGAAGGTTGGGAGTGATAAATTTGCAGGGAAGGGCATTTATGCCCGAAGTGGACTGTCCGTTCAGGACGGCTGACGCTATCCTGCTAAAGCTCGACTGCAACACCGTATTCGTGGATTTCCACGCTGAGGCGACCGCCGAAAAGGTTGCCATGGCGCGCTTTCTGGACGGCCGGGTTTCCTCTGTGGTCGGAACCCATACTCACGTCCAGACAGCGGATGAGGCAGTCCTGCCAAAAGGGACGGCCTACCTGACCGACGTCGGGATGACAGGAGCGCACGGAGGAGTGATCGGCATGCAGTACGCCTCGGTTATGCCTAAGTTCCTGACCGGAGTCCCGAGCAAGTTCGAAGTCGACGACTCGGACGTTCGCCTTCAAGGCGCGATAATCGAGCTGGACGACGAGACCGGCAGGGCGTGCGACATACGCAGGGTCGACATAAGACGCGCCGAACGCGAGAAATAAAACGAGACAACGCAAAGGGAGCGCCCAAGAGGCGCTCCCTTTTTTTTGAGGCGGATGTTTTAGAATGTTATCCGAATGGCAGGATCGCTATGGGCGCCGCGCTTCCGCGCTTTATCGCTCCTCGCCCGATATCGTTCCCGCCAGTTTCACGAGTTGCAGGAACTCGGCGCGATAAGGGTCGTCGCCCCTCGCGGCGTCGGCCCACGACTCTATCTGGCTCCACTTTGCGCCGGCCAGGTTCGTATTGTCCCTCAGCTTCTGGCCGTACGCGGCGACGGCCGCGAAGAACCTCAATCCAGCGCCGGCGTCCTCGAAGCTCTTTGCCGTCCGCTCCTTCAGGATCGGAACGCCGGCCATGGAACTCTGATCACCGTCCGGTTCCTTCCAGCGGAACTTCAAGTACGCCGCCTCTCCGTCGTTGTCGTTCGAAACCGGTTTGCTCTGGTATCGGCTCTCGTCCACGCTCGGTTTGCCCCCGGCTGGAGTCAGCTCGTAGAGGATTGTCAACCGGCGTCCCGCGCCCACGTCCCCGGCGTCTATCGCGTCGTCGTTGAAGTCCGCGTCTTCGAGCTGGCGCTTCTCGTAGCCGATCTGCCTGTACTCTATTACGTTAGCCGGGTTGAACTCGATCTGAGCCTTGACGTCCTTTGCCACGGTCACGAGAGTCGACGCCATCTCCTCGTCCAGTACCTTGCGAGCCTCCGACATGCTGTCGATGTAGCAGTAGTTGCCGTTGCCGACCTTGGAGATCTCCGTCATCATCGAGTCGTTCAGATTGTCGGTCCCGAATCCGAGGATCGACAGGGTGACGCCGCTCTCCCTCTCTTTCGTCACCATGTCCCTCAGCTCATCCTGGCTGGACACCCCGACGTTGAAGTCTCCATCCGTGCAGAGCAGTATCCTGTTGACGCCGCCATTAATAAACGCCTTTCGCGCCTGCTCGTAAGCCAATCGCAAGCCTGCGGCCCCGGCCGTGCTACCTCCGGCGCCAAGGCGGTCTATGGCCGAGAGTATCACGGCTTTTTCGCCGCCGGAAGTCGCTTCGAGCGTCAGATTGGTCGCTCCCGCGTAGGTCACGAGCGATATCATGTCCTCAGACCTCAGATTCCCCACGAGCATCTTCAGCGCTGACTTCACCAGTGGCAGCCTCTCCGGAGGTTCCATGGAGCCGGAGACGTCCACCAAAAAGACGAGGTTTGCCGGCGGAGCGTCCGAGTAGTCCAGGCCGCGAGCCGTCAAAGAGATCCACAGGAGCGTTTTGCCCTCGTTCCATGGACTTGGCGCCGTCTCGTACGCGACGTAAAACGGCGAACCCTCCAGGCGCTCCGGCGCCATGTCCTGCTTTGCGGCCGGGAAGTAGTTTATGAGTTCCTCCACTCGGACGGCGTCGGACGGCGGTAACTTGGCCTCGTTGAGAAATCTCCTGACGTTCGCGTAGCTCGTGGTGTTGACGTCGAGGCCGAACGTGGAGAACGGATTCCGCGAGACCTGCTTGAGCGGGTTGTCGGAGTATGCGCCGTAGCGCGCCGTGTTCTGCTGAGGAGGCGTAGAAATAAAGTACCCATGCACATTAATGTTGGACGTGCTCCAGCCACCAATATCATCCTCCTTGACAGTTGCTATGCGTTCGTCTAATAAATCGACTCTCACTCCAATCGCTTTCAACTCGTCCTTGAACTCGACGATGAGCGAACGCAACAAATCTATGTCCTGCTCGCTGATCTTGTCGATGTCGCTTTTCTCCAGTTTCGCCAGCGCGCGGGCTACCATGGACGCCGCTTCGTAGCGGCTACTAGGCAGCATGGAGCGAAATGCGCCGTCGTATTTTGGAATGATTCCCCGTACTATTAGCTGCCTCAATGCGTCGCGTGCCCAATGGTTGTCTGGAATATCCATGAACGGGTTCGTGGCCGCCTGCGCCGGGCCAGCGAACATGGAGGGGGCGGTGTCCCTCACTGACAAATGCCAAACCCGCGGATCGACGGCCTCCTTGCCCGTCCAGGATAAGAACGCGAAGACTACGATCGCCGCGCTCGTCGCAGCGAGCAAAAACTTTAACTTTCTCCTCATGACGTGACCTCCTTAAAAGTATGATTCTGCGGTGCGTGTTCTTTATGGAAATTTTTATCTGCTATGATTATTATCACGTTTTGTTTGCGTTATTTCGCCTGCGATTGAATGCCCGCAACATCATTATGCCAATGACGACATGAGGAACCATGTTGACATTTGCCGAGGGTAGGTTGTATCATTGGCCCTGTTAATCATAGTATTTATATATGAAATATAAATTTACATGGCGACTAAAGCGAATTATTCTCATGCCGACTCTGGAGGCCGTAAAAGATGCGCATTCTCGATATGACCGGAAACACGCCTTTGATAGACCTCTCCAACATAGCGGCGGGGGTTCCAGGGGTCAGGCTCGCCGCGAAGGCGGAATTTTTCAACCCGAGCGGTTCCGTGAAGGACAGGGCCGCAAAGGCGATGATCGAAGGCGGAATAAAGAGCGGCGCTCTTTCACAGGGCAGGACGATAATAGACGCCACCAGCGGAAACACGGGCATCGCCTACGCGATGATAGGGGCGGCCCTCGGTTGGCCCGTGAAACTTTATATGCCGCAAAACGCCAGCTTGGAACGGAAAAGGATAATACGCAGCTATGGCGCGGAAATAGTCGAGACCAGTCCGCTCGACAGCTCCGACGGAGCGTTCCTCGCGGCGAAGAACGAGGCCGCGTCGCATCCCGAACGTTATTTCTACCCCGACCAGTACAACAATCCGGAAAACCCCAAAGCGCATTACGAGACTACCGGCGTAGAGATATGGAGCCAATCCGATGGAAAAATCACGCATTTCATCACCGGAATGGGCACGTCCGGAACCTTCATGGGGGTTTCGCGCAGGCTCCGGGATTTCAGCGAGACGATAAAAATATTCGCGGTGCAGCCGAGTTCGCCGTTTCACGGGATAGAGGGGACCAAGCACATGGGCTCCACAATAAAGCCAGGGATATACGACGAAAACGCCGCCGACGGCGTTATCGAAGTCACGACGGAGGACGCTTACGATATGACACGGCGCCTCGCTCGCGAGGAGGGCCTCTTCGTCGGCGTCAGTTCGGGCGCGAACGTCTCTGCGGCTTTGGCGCTGGCGAGAACGCTTCCGGAGGGGACGTTCGTCGTGACGGTGTTGTGCGACCATGGCACGCGCTACCTCTCGGACGAATTTTGGGGGGAACTATGATCCTCCTGCCAGATTCGGCGTCGATGGCGATCAGGTCCGAGGGCGAACGTTCCTATCCGAACGAGTGCTGCGGCGCTCTGCTCGGAGAGATGGACGAGTCCGGCGCGCGGGCCATCTCGGAAATTTTGCCCATTGACAACGGGCGCGAGACGGAAGAGCGGTATCACCGCTTCGTCATCGGGCCGGACGATTTTATGGCCGCGGAAAAGACGGCGCGAGAGCTGGGACTCGGCGTGATCGGCTTTTACCACTCCCACCCCGACCATCCGGCCGTTCCGTCGGATTACGACCGCGATCACGCGCTGCCGTGGTATTCGTATGTTATAGTGGCTGTGGAATCCGGCGTGTCCGGGGATTTGACGAGCTGGGAACTGGACGCCGATCGCTCTCAATTTATAAAGGAGTTGTGACTCTATTTGGAGGAGGGGTTTTTATGCCGGTTACGATACAAATTCCAACGGCGCTGCGGGTTTTTACGGACAAAAAACCGGAGATACAAGCGGACGGCGCGACTGTCGCGGAGGCGATAGCGGACTTCGCGTCCTCCTACCCGGACATAAAGCGGCACCTGTACGACGAGGATGGGACGCTGCGGTCGTTCATCAATATCTACCTCGGCGACACGAACATCAAAAATCTTGGCGGGCTCGAAACCCCGTTGAAGGATGGGGATACGCTGATGCTCGTACCGGCCATCGCCGGAGGTTCGGGCCCGCGATGAGCATCATCCCCGGAGAGCGCGTACGCGGCCTCTCGAACGACGAAATATCGCGCTACAGCCGTCATCTGTTGCTGCCCGAGGTCGGCATGGAAGGACAGAAACGCCTCGCCGCGTCGCGCGTGCTCATAGTCGGCACAGGCGGGCTTGGCGCGCCGCTCGCGCTCTATCTTGCCGCGGCTGGGGTCGGGACGATTGGCGTCGTCGATTTCGATTTCGTCGAGACGTCCAACCTCCAGCGGCAGATAATACACAGCACCAGAGACATCGACAGGCCTAAGACGGCCTCCGCGAAGGACCGGATCAAAGGGCTGAACCCTGGAGTGGAGGTCGTCGTCCACAACACGCGCCTCACGAGCGAGAACGCGCTCGACATCCTCGGCGGTTACGATCTTGTGGCGGATGGAACGGACAATTACCAGACGCGCTATCTGGTGAACGACGCCTGTGTGCTGCTGGGAATCCCGAACGTCTACGGCTCCATATACCAGTTCGAGGGGCAGGCGAGCGTATTCTACGCCAAAGAGGGGCCCTGCTACAGATGCCTTTACCCGTCGCCTCCGCCTCCGGGGCTGGTTCCATCCTGCGCGGAGGGCGGAGTGCTCGGCGTCCTGCCGGGAATCGTCGGCACGATACAGGCGTGCGAAGCGATAAAACTGATCGTCGGAGGCGCCGGCAGCCTGATCGGCAGACTTCTGCTGTTCGACGCCTGGAACATGAAATTTCGCGAACTGAGGATAGATCGGGACCCGCAGTGCCCGATATGCGGAGCGTCGCCGACGATACACGGGTTGATAGATTACGAGCAATTCTGCGGGATCGGGCTCCCGTCCGACGAGGCCCCGATAGAAACCATCACCGCCGTCGAATTGAAAGAGCGGATCGACAGGGGCGACAGGCTGCAGTTGATCGACATCAGGGAGCCTCACGAACGGGCCATCGTCAAATTCCCGGGCGCGAAATACATCCCTCTGGGGCAGATGGCGCGCCGCGTCGACGAGTTCGACCCGTCCGCCGACGCCGTATTCCTCTGCAAGATAGGTCAGCGGAGCGTGTTCGCCATAAGGGCGCTGCGCGACGCCGGCTACGAGGGGCGCCTCATCAACCTGGAGGACGGTGTGAACGCGTGGGCCCGCGACGTGGATAAAAGCCTGCCTCAATATTGAAGATGCCGAAAGGGGGGGACGGAAACAACGGAAATAAACGTTTGATCGCGACTTGGCGTAATGCCGATTTAAAATCAAAGGCATGAAGGGTAAAGCTAAAAATCAATAAAAAAGACAGGGGAGGATAAAAATGTCAGACTTACCGATCAACGCGCTGGCTAAAGAAGCCGCGTATCAGTTGGCAAACGTCACAAAAACCGCACCGCAGTACGGGGCGCTGACCCCGAGGTGGCTCACGAAGGTTCTGGAGTTCAAAGGGCTGGAGGCGGGCATCTATCGCGTGAACAGGGTGGTCGAGGGGGAGACTCCGCTCGACATATTGTGCGGCCAGGACCCGAATAAAGTGGCCATTCCGCAGGGTTACGTCGAATACGAGAAGAAGCCGCGCGAGATTCAGCTGAACTCGATTTCCACGATAATAAACGTCGACACGAAAGTATCCGACGTCTACAGTTCCCCCTACGACCAGGTCGGCGAACAGATAGCGCTCGCCGTCGAGAGCCTGAAAGAGCGGCAGGAGAGCCAGATTATCAACAACGACGGCTACGGCCTGCTGAAAAACACGGCGGATTCACAGCGGGTCGAGACGCGCGCTGGACGTCCGATGCCGGACGACCTCGACGAGCTGATAACGAAAGTATGGAAGGAGCCGTCGTTCTTCCTCGCGCACCCGAGAGCCGTCGCTGCGTTCGAGCGCGAATGCACGAGAAGAGGAGTTCCCCCGGTCACAACTGGCATTGCCGGCGGCAACTTCATAACGTGGCGCGGCATCCCGATAATACCGACCGACAAGTTGTTCGTCGACGGGCAGAAGAACCCTAAGGGAAAGGCCGGCAAGACGAACATACTTCTCGTCCGCACGGGAGAGGCGAAGCGCGGCGTGATCGGCCTCTACCAGGCCGGACTTCCCAACGAGCAGTCTCGCGGCCTGTCCGTGCGTTTTCGCGGCATAGACGACAACGGAGTCGCCTCATACCTGCTCTCTCTCTACTGCTCGGTGGCGATCCTGGCCGATGACGCCGTGGCGGTGCTGGAGGATGTCGAGGTCGGTGACTATTATGACTACACCAAGATCTGAGGATTACGCTCAGTTTGCCAATAGATACCAGGATAGACTTCCCGGCGAACGGGAGGTCGCGGCCATTGCCGCGCGTTATTTCCCGGAATTTAGCAATGTTCCCGGAACTTCTGACGTAGTCTATAAACCGGTGGTGACGCCGGACGGAGACGCGGCCCCAAAAACCGTCCCCAATCGCGAAGCGTCCGCGGACGCCGGCCGGACCTCCGGGCTGTACGTGGGCGAAGTTCCGCTCGAACGCATCCGGGCGGATTTCCCGATACTCTCCGAGCGGATTGACGGGCGTCCCGTGGTGTGGCTCGACAACGCCGCGACGACGCAGCGCCCAAATCAGGTCATAGACCGCGTTTCTTACTACTACAGGCACGAGAACTCAAACGTCCACAGGGGAGCGCACGCGCTCGCGGCCCGTTCAACGGACGCCTACGAGGCGTCCCGCGAAAAGGTCGCGCGTTTCATCGGCGCGCCGTCGCCAAAGAACATAGTTTTCGTGCGCGGCACGACGGAGGGGCTGAACCTCGTAGCCTACGCCTACGCGAAACCTCTGCTGCGGCCAGGGGACGAGATCATCCTGACTCTGCTGGAGCATCACGCCAACATAGTCCCCTGGCAGCTCATAGCCGAGGAGACTGGCGCCGCCATCAGGGTCGCGCCTGTAGACGACAGCGGCCAGATAATTCTGTCCGAGTATGCGAGGCTCTTCAACCACAAAACGCGCTTCGTGTCGATGACGCAGGTCTCGAACGCGCTCGGCACCATCGCGCCCGTTCAGGAGATGATAGCCATCGCTCATGGTTTCGGAGTGAGGGCCTGTGTCGATGGGGCGCAGAGCGTCTCGCACATGCCGGTGAACGTAACGGCGCTCGACGCTGATTTCTTCGTCTTCTCGGGGCACAAGATTTTTGGCCCGACCGGGATAGGCGCGCTGTACGGCAAGGATGACGTTCTGGAGTCCGCCCGCCCGTGGCAGGGCGGGGGCAACATGATAGCCGACGTCACTTTTGAGAGGACGAGATATCAGGCGCCGCCCCAGAAATTCGAGGCCGGTACAGGCAATATAGCGGATGCCGTAGGACTTGGCGCGGCTGTCGATTACGTCTCGGCCATCGGCATGACCAACATCGCAGTCTACGAGCACGAATTGCTCGGTTACGGGATAAAGGAGCTGTCGGCAATTCCAGGCCTCACGCTCGTCGGGACCGCCGCCGATAAGGCGAGCGTGTTGTCGTTTGTGCTGGACGGATATGACAACGAGCGCGTCGGCAAATACCTCGACGAGACGGCGGGAATTGCCGTCCGCGCCGGCCATCACTGCGCACAGCCGATACTGCGCCGCTTCGGCTACGAGGGCACTGTGCGTCCGTCTCTGGCATTCTATAACACTCCGTCCGAGATAGAGCTGCTGGCTAGCTCTCTGCTCGAACTGACCAGAAAAATTTAAAACCTGTTCCGCTTGATGGGGGCGTCATTGTGACAGTTCACGAAAATTTCAGCATAAGGCATTTGACCGACGCGATTCTGGAGAGTTACGAGGTGGAAAGCGTAATAATAAAGGTGGGGGCGAGGGATCAGATCAGCAGCACCGTCGTCGCGGAAATAGTCGAAAATCTGCGGATGCTGATTTTTGCCGGGTTTTTCGGCCAAAAAAAGCTGAAGATGGATTCGATAGAGTATTATGTTGGGGATTTGCTTGAAAGCCTCGTCTACCATCTGCAAAAACAGATAACGCGAGCGCTGCTGAACGTGACGGAGGACGAGCCGAAAGCGGAACGAGAAGCCGAACGCGTGACGCACGAGTTCCTGAGCCGCGTACCCGAACTTCGCCGGCTTCTGGCAACCGACGTCGAGGCTTTTTTCGACGGCGATCCGGCGGCGTTCAACACAGACGAGATAATCTGGTCGTATCCCGGCATATACGCGATCATGGTGTATCGGGTAGCCCACGAGCTATATCTGCTCGGCGTGCCGCTGATACCGCGCATGATGACCGAGAGCGCCCACGGAAAGACCGGCATCGACATCCATCCCGGCGCGACTGTGGGACATCATTTTTTCGTGGACCACGGCACGGGCATAGTGATCGGCGAGACGACGATCATAGGCAACCATGTCAAAATCTATCAGGGCGTGACGTTGGGCGCGCTCTCCACTCGCGGCGGCCAGGTCCTGAAAGGCGTGAAGCGCCACCCGACCATAGAGGACCACGTGACTATATACTCCGGCGCCTCGATATTGGGAGGCGCCACTGTAATAGGCGAGGGCGTCGTGATAGGATCGAACGCTTTCATCACGAAGAGCGTGCCCGAGAAGACTCGCGTCAGCGTCAAAAACCCGGAGCTGCAGTTCAAGGACGACGACACGACCCGCAGCGTAGAGTTCAATCAGGAGGAGTTCTGGGATTACGTGATATAAGGAAACGCTGGTTAATGCCAAGCTGCGATCAAACGTTTGTCTTTGATTTGCCCGAATAATTATTTTTTGGGAGGAATTAATGCGGATGTGGGCTTTATCGGACAGGACAATGACATTTACGGACTCGGTTATAAGACGCATGACTCGCGTTTCATTGAAGTACGACGCGATAAACCTATCTCAGGGATTTCCCGATTTCAATCCCCCGGAGGCAATCCTGTCACGGTTGGCGGAGGTGACGCGCGAGGACTTTCACCAATATTCCATAACGTGGGGCGCGCGGAATTTTCGCGAAGCCCTGGCGGAGAAGCAGTCGAGGCTGATGGGCCGGACAATTTCCCCCGAGGATGAGATAGTGGTCACCTGCGGCAGCACGGAGGCCATGATGGTCGCGATGATGACTGTGGTCAATCCCGGCGACTCGGTGATAATATTCTCGCCGTTTTACGAAAACTACGGGGCCGACGCCATATTGTCCGGCGCCGTCCCCATCTACGTTCCGCTCTACCCGCCCGATTTCCGGTTCAGTGTTGATGAGCTGGAGGCCGCGTTCAAAAAACGCCCTAAAGCCCTTATACTCTGCAACCCGTCGAATCCGAGCGGCAAGGTGTTCACGTTGGAGGAACTGGAGACCATAGCGGACCTGGCTGAAAAGTACGACGTATATATAATTACCGACGAAGTATACGAACACATCGTATACGAGCCGAACAAACACGTTTATTTCGCCTCCCTGCCCGGTATGTTCGAGCGAACCTTGTCATGCAGCTCGCTATCCAAGACATACTCGATGACCGGCTGGCGGCTCGGCTACATCATAGCGCCAGGCCGAATAATAGATATGGCCCGCAAGGTACCCGACTTTCTGACGGTGGGGGCGGCGGCGCCGCTTCAGGAGGCCGCTGTCGTCGGTTTGCGTTTCGGCGGCGATTATTATTCCGATCTGCTTCGCGCATACACGGGGAAACGCGACCTCTTCATGAAAGGGCTGGACGATATCGGAATATCCTATACAAAACCGGATGGGGCTTACTACATAATGCTCGACATATCGAAGTTCGGCTACGAAAACGACGTCCAATTCTGCGAGGATTTAGCGGAGATGGTTGGCGTCGGCGCAGTGCCGGGTTCGAGCTTCTTTCGGGAGGAAGTCAACCACCTTATACGCCTTCATTTCGCGAAGAAGGACGAGACGCTGTGCGAAGCATTGAACAGACTCGAGCATATCTGGACGAAAATAGCGCGCCGATGATCGCGGCTTGGCATCAGCTGAGTCCGGACGGAGAGGACGAGCGGAAACACTTGCCGGTCATTCGTCGTCGGCTGGGTTTACGTGTACCATGCAGTGCTTTACCTTTGGGAAGCTGGCTTCTATCGCGTCGTGAACGCGCTGGGCTGTCTCGTGGGTCTCGTGCAGCGTCGCGTCGCCGTTGGCGCTTATCTCGACGTCCACATAAATTTTATCTCCGAACAGCCTCGTCTTGACCTGGTCGATATCGAGGACGTCCCTCTGTTCCAGTATGACGGAGCGAATCTGCTCGACCGTTCGGTCGTCGCAGGACCTATCGGTCATCTTTCCGATTGCGTCAATGAAAATTTCAAGAGACGCCTTCACGATGAATGCGCAGATCAGGACGCTGGCCACAGGATCGAGGATGGAGAAACCCATGCGCGCGCCAAGTATTCCGGCGAAGCTGCCTATCGACGACAGCGCGTCCGAGCGATGATGCCACGCGTCGGCCCTGAGCGCGCTGGAATCTATCCTCTTGGCCGCGGCCATCGTATACCAGAACATCCCCTCCTTCACCACGATCGAGAGGACCGCCGCGACGAGAGGCAATATCCCCGGCGCCGTCAAATCGCCGTAGCTCCTCTTTGCGACTTTCAGCAAGCCGGCATATCCTATTCCGCCCCCTGTCGCAAGAAGCGCCGCGGAGAGCAGAATGGCCGCGACGCACTCCAGGCGCTCGTGCCCGTAGGGGTGCTCCTTGTCAGATTGTTTATTCGCCATTTTCACGCCGACCATCACGATGATGGTGCTCAAAACATCGGACATAGAGTGGACCGCATCCGATACCATCGCGGTAGATCGTCCAATGATGCCCGCTGCCAGCTTGAAGGCGGACAGGGCGACGTTGACCAGCATGCTTCTCCACGACACCTTCATAGCTTCCTGTTCGTTAGTTCTCATCACAATAATCACCACACAAGACTGATAAAGCACACCCACAGGACAATGCTGTCCCGCAGATGCGCTTCATATCTGCTGCCGCATAAACGGCCCGGCCCCACAGACCCCACAAGGGTCCATCGCCTGCTCAGTCGTATTACGCGCCGTCAGACCAGTTTAAGTTCAATGGTCCGGTGAGGCGGTAGTGAGTTTATACATATAAAACCATACGACAGGTTCCTAGTCAAGCACCATTGCCGTAATTTGGTCAATCTTCGTCCTTACTGTTCTCCTCCCTCGCGCCATACGTCAGAGCTCCGCCAGCAACCTCTTCACTCGGAAAATATTCCCGTTCGCAGGAGGAGTCTCCCCAGAGCAGATTATGGGTTATGCGGTGCGAGAGGCTTTGCGTAAAGTTCTCGATGTTCGTAGTGTCTATAACGTCGCAGTAAAGGGAGGCAAGCGGTTTGAACCATGGGTTCGTTTCGAAATATTCAAGCCAGACCTCCGCATAAGGGCATCTGACGCCTCCCATCTCAGGAGTCCAGTCGTACCAGCCAATCGCCGGCAAGTCGTTCAAGCCGCCGAAATTTTCGAACGTACACTCCAGCCCGGCCGCGGCCGCCCGCGAGCGCATCCGATCAGTCCGGTCCAGGCTCAAGTTAAAAATAGCCCTTTGAATCAGCGGAGTCGCCGCCTCTATGCCCATCTGCTCCACCAGCGTTTTGCAAAAATTAAAGTACATCCTGGCGAACTGACGACACGCCATACGAATCTGCTCCACCGTCTCCCTCCGCTCGGAATCGATCTCGGACATATCAAAACCTCCCCTTTGTGGTGTCCAATACTTCATTTGAATAGCATATATGCCATTTCCGGAATAGTTACGTTATGATATTGTATCGTGAGCGGAATCTCGGTCAGGCGCTTGTTTGCTCACGGATTTTACGATAAGACAGATTCTTTTCTCATCGGTTCTTTTATAGCGTGCCAACCGCGCTCCTCATAGATTGGCTCAGTGAGCGATTTAAAATACTCTACTCGCTCGTGGCATGTCATATCCTTAGTTTGTTCGTAGAGCTTTACCCTTATATCCTTTTTTATGCCGCCGCGTCCTTCTTTTTAACTTCCTTGCGTTTTTTCTGATACGAATCAAAAGCCATAGCGGCAATGAGCACAACGCCCTTCGCGATGTACTGCGGGAAGGTTCCAAGTCTCATGAGCTGCATACCGTTGCCCAGGATCGTAATGATAAACGCGCCGACGACCATCGTCACAACCGAGCCCTCGCCTCCGGCAAGCGTAACCCCTCCTAAAATCGCGCCGGAGAGGGCCGTGAACTCAGTGCCGGGCCCGATTGTGGCCGCCGCGGCGCCCGAGCGTGAAATTAGCACGATGCTTGCCAGCGCGGAACAGAAGCCGCAAAATGTATAGAGGATAATCTTGATTTTATCCGTATTTATACCGGATAGCTTGGCAGCCTCCTCGTTTCCGCCTATCGCGTAGACATAGCGTCCGAAATAGGTCTTTTGCAGCACAAACGCCATTATCACCACTACGGCGGCGCTAATAAAAATATTAAAGGGGATAGGCCCGATAAAGCCCTGACCGATAAACAGAAATTCTTTTGAAAAACCCAAATAGGTCTTTGAACCGGAAATCATATAAGAAATACCCTGGAAAACCATCGAACTGGAAAGTGTGACTATCAGCGGGAATACCCCAAGTTTTACGCAGACAATACCGTTTACGAGGCCCAGCAAAATGCCGATTAAGAGCGTAATAGGTATGGCCGCGGTAGGAGGCAAGCCGCTCTTAATCATCAGCATCCCACAGGAAACGCCGGTCAGCGACATCTGATAGCCGATGGACAGATCAATACCGCCCGCCAGCATGATGGACGTAAGGCCCACCGCCGCGATAATCACATAAGAGGACTGAGACAGCATGTTTTTAAAATTATACCATGTAAAAAAAGTGCCCCTGCTCGTAAATGAAAAAAGCACTATCAGCGCTAACAGCAATAAAGGCATGACAATTTTCTTTAGCATCGCGGCAAGCTGATTATCCTTGTTTAGCGACATTTTGCTTTTATTTGACGGCGTCATATTACTCGCTCCTTTGTGTTAACGAGAGTTTGGTTTTGTGCGTGAACCGGTTCGGGTTTAGCCGGATGCCAAGGTCAGTATGCGAATCTGGCTGAATTCATCCTTGGGTACCTCGCCGGCCAGACGGCCTTTTGCCATAACGATAATACGGTCGGACATGCCGAGAAGCTCCTCCATGTCCGAGGTTATCATTATAATCGTATTGCCGTCACGGGCAAACGCGTTCATAAGCTCGTAGATCTCATGTCTTGCGCCCACGTCAATGCCCCGTGTCGGTTCATCGAAAATCAAAATATTTGAGTTTGCCGCCAGTGTCTTGGCAATGACGACCTTTTGCTGGTTGCCGCCGGACAGGTTGCGAACCGTTTGCAGGATACTGGGTGTGCGGATGCGCAGCTTTTCCTCAAACTCCTCCGCTATTTTCCGCTCTCTTCTCTGATTTACGATACCACCCCGGCAGAGATTTTTTATGTTGACAATAGAAGTATTCCACAGGATGGAGAAGTTCAAGAACAATCCCTGATGCTTGCGATCCTCAGGAATCAGGCCGATGCCGTTCCCGATCGCGTCCTTGGGGCTTTTCAGCCGCACCTTTTTTCCGTGGACAAATATATCGCCGCTCTTGAGCTTGTCGGCGCCAAAAATAGCGCGTACCGTTTCGGTGCGCCCCGAGCCGACCAGCCCGGAAATCCCCAGAATTTCTCCCCGCCTGACCGAAAAGGAAACGTCGGTCACTGCGTCGGTGGTAATGTGTTCGACCGTCAGCGCCGTCTCGCCGAGTTCAAAGTCACGCTTGGGATACGAATCGGAGAGCTCGCGGCCAACCATCAGCCCGATCAGCTCCTGACGGTTTGTTTCATTGGTATTGAGCGTTTTTACGTACCGTCCATCCCGGAGGACGGAAACTCTGTCTGAGATCCGGAAGATTTCATCCATTCTGTGCGAAATGTATATAATTGTGACGTCGCGCGACTTCAGAAACCCGATGATACGGAAAAGCGCTTCGGTTTCTTTCACAGTCAGGGGCGCGGTAGGCTCGTCTAAAATCAGGATACGCACATTTTTTGATACGGCCTTCGCAATTTCCACAATCTGCTGCTGAGCGCTGGGCATGTTTCGCACCAGCGCGTTTGGATTTATATCTATTTCAAACATGTCAAATATCTCTTGGGCAACTTGGTTGATTTTCCGGCGGTTTAAGAGCCTTCCGTACTTTTCGCCCAGACATATATTCTCGGCCGCGCTCAACGGATCTATCAGATTAAATTCCTGATAAACGACCTCAATGCCAAGGCTGCGTGAGAGCGTTGGCGACATGTATTCATGCCTCTCCCCTTTGTACTCGATGAAACCGGAGGTTGGCCTGATTGCGCCCGCGATAGATTTAATCATGGTGGATTTTCCCGCGCCGTTTTCGCCTACGACGGCGTGCACCTCGCCCGGCATAAACTCCATCGTAACATCCTGCAGCGCCGCAACGCCGGGATATAGCTTCGTGATGCCCTCAAGCCTCAATACGGGAGCAACTGGGCCATTCATAATTTTACCATTCCTTTTGAGTGAAAAATCGCGGCGGCGCGAGCGTGGATATGCTTGCGCCGCTGGACATAAAATCTGACTATTTGTTTACGTAATTTTTCGAGTACTCCTCGGCGTTAAAATTGGAGACATAGCCGAAGTGATTGTATGCGGTGTGGTCACAGAAGAAAGCGCTGTTGAGGGGGACTGTCCCGTCGATGATGCCCTTGATGGCATTCGCGCCGCCTATGAAATAATCGTCGCCCTGGCCGAACAGCACGAGGCCGCGAATGACGCTGTCATTATTGACGGACTGGTCGACCAGAGCCAGGGCCTCAGCAGTGGAGGAGCCTCCGAAGATGGCGATTTTGGAATAATCGAGAGATTTGTCCGCCATTACCCCCGCGTTCGCGCCGATGGCGTGGGCGTCGGAAAAGGTGAATATCACATTGATGTCAGGATTGAGGGCAAGGCACTCGTTCATGGCGTCGGTGCACTCGTTGGGGAGTGTGAGATTATCCTTGCGGAATACAACCTCAAAGCGCGGGTCGCCCGCTATGGCCGCGATCATAGCATCCTGGCGGTTTTTCGCGCTGGGGCGGTCGTCATACTGAGTAGTCAGCCACGCCACCTTGATGCCGCCGTTCGCCGCGTCCTTCGGGAAGGTCTGATTCGCCCAGGCGATGGCCATTTCGCCGCAAAGTTTACCCTGTATCTCGTCAACGGACATGTAAGATCCCTCGACCTCGTATGGAGGATCGTCCGCCCAGAATATGACCTTGATGCCCTTCGAGCGCGCCTCCTCTACGACGCTCCGAAATGCGTCGAGGTTCACGGGCTGAGCAATAATAACGTCGCAGCCCATAGCGATAAAGTTTTCAGTCTGCTGGATCTGCACGGTGATGTCTCCCTGCCCCTCTGTCGCTATGAACTCAATTCCGTCCAAGGTGCAGTAGTAGCCGATCTTCTCGGCTATGAGGGCCAGCCATGAGTCGGTCAGTGTCGGTGGGCAGTAGCCAACCTTTTTGCCTGCATAGGGGAGCGCGCTGCCCGTGTTATTGCCCGTAGCAGCGACCGCGGCGCTGCTGCTTCCGCTACAGGCAGCCAAGGTAAAAACCGTAACCAGTGCAAGCGTGAGAGCCAGTAGTCTTTTCATAATTCTCCTCCTATAAACAAATTAGATAGTTTCAAATGAAACATCTAACATAATTTTATCATCTTTGCGAGGCAAAAAGATTAGACGCCAAGCTGACAAAATGGGGTTATTTTTTTGAATTGGGGAGGTTATTTTTTGATATTTTTTCTCCGCGTTTTTCTTCCTGGCGAGGCGTATGGACGGTAGACGTAGAGATAGCAACGGCTCAAGTATACCACTGGTTTAGAATGTCGGCGCAAAGCCTCGAGGAGCCGTGCGTGCGGCTCCTCGGTCAATAAGAGAAGGCCGCACGCACGTTTTGATGATATCAGGTTATGCTAGTCCGCATTTTTCAATTAGAACGCGAAGCGGTCTAGTCCTTTCTGCGGAGGGCGAGCGACCCGCCGACTAGGGCGAGCGCGAACGCGCCGAGGCTTGTGTCGCAGCCGCCGCTGCTCGCGGTCTGGCTGTCCTCGGTCTGGCCCTCGCCAGCGTCGCGGTAAGTTATCTCCCCGGTGAACGGGTTGATTATCGCGCCGGCTTTTACCTCGATGGGCCCGTCGGGTCCGGTGATGGTTCCGGCGGTCGTTATCCTCGTCTCGCCGGTGTTCGGGTCGATGGCCGCGCTCTGCGGGATTGTGAAGGAGATGTCGTCGTTCTCTCCCGCCGCTCTGGAAGCGGAGTTCACAATCGTGTCAATAACTCCGTTGGGGCCGGGGAGGATAACGGTCCCTCCGGGAAGAGTCACGCCTCCGGTCGTCGGGTTTATTGTCGAGCCGGCGGGGAGGACGAACTCTATGTAACTCTTCGTTCCGTCTTCTTTCTGTACATCAGGGATGAGCAGCACTCCGCGCTCCGTCGTCGTTATCGTTCCGGTGGACGGGTTTATCGTGGTTCCAGGCGGGACGTCGAACTCCCTGCCGCCTGGCAGAGTCACCCATCCGCCCTCCGTTGCCGTCAACTCGCCTGTCGTCGAGTCTATCGTTGTGGCTGGCGGGACGACGAATGTCGCGCTGTTCGGGAGCGTCAGAGAACCGCCCTCGGCCGCGTTGATGACTCCGGTCGCCGGGTCGATGGTCGTGCCTGGCGGCACCACGAGGGAGATGTTGTC
>JAITOL010000173.1 GCA_031289955.1 Synergistaceae bacterium | reverse complement strand
ATGTGCTTTTGGGCGGCAGCTGAGGCCATTTGTCGGGTGGCTTATGCTGATAGAAGAAACAGACAGGTCTACGACAGCTATAAAGGACAAGTCTCCCCACTTTCCGATATTTCATGAGTTCGAAGGGGCTTCTTATGTAAAACGGTACGATTTGCTTTGTCACAAGTTGATAAGTGAACAATTATATACGAGCGCGGCATTGATAACATCGCCAAGAATAACGGGTAAGACAAAAGGGACATATTCATCCGTATCTGACACAAGCAGCGTCAGGAGTTTTATTGCTTCTCTAGCCGGACATATTGCTATTTCAGCGGCAAGGCAGTAGAGCGAACAAAATTTAAATAAGCTCTATACTTCTCAAGGAGGTGAAAAGAGAGATGAGTACGAAGGCGGCAAAACCGAAAAGGAGCCGATTTGTGACGTTTCTCGAGGTTTTGTTCCTGTTGGCGCTGATTTTCAGCGTTAGGTTGTGGCTGCCGTTCATCCTGTTTCAGCCGACGTCGGATATCACCCGGACTCCGGAAAGTTATGGAATGTCTTTCGATGATGTGACGTTTACCGCTTCGGACGGCGTACAGCTCAACGGGTGGTATGTACCGGCGCCGGACGAACGCGGCGTGCTGCTCTTTTTTCACGGCAACGCGGGCAATATATCGGGACGTCTCGACTCCATCGAAATATTCCGCGATCTCGGTTTTAGCGTGTTCATCATCGACTACAGGGGATATGGCAGAAGCGGGGGCCGCAGGTCAGCGCAGGGCGTTGCTCTCGACGCGCTTGCCGCCTGGAAATGGCTGACTGAGGATCGCGGCGTATCGCCCGGGGAAATAGTGATCTTCGGGCGTTCGATCGGAGGCGCTGTCGCCATGGAACTCACGCGGCACGTCGAACCCCGCGCCCTGATACTGGAATCCACGTTCTCCTCCCTGCCGGATATGACTCGCGTGTCGTTCCTGGCGCCGGTCGCGCGTATTCTGATCGGCGACGTGTTCAACTCCGCGCGAGCCGCCGAATCCCTCACTGTGCCTACGCTGTGCCTCCACAGCCCCGACGACCGCATTGTGCCTTACGTGCTGGGTAAACGCCTATACGACTCCGTCGCGAGCGAAAAAACGTTCGTCGAGCTGCACGGCGGACACAACGAGGGATTCCTCGAATCAATCGACATCTACCGACCCGCTCTCGACAGTTTTCTCACGAAGCATTTCGGGGAACGCCGCGCGCAATCATCACAATGATCGAAACGCGAAAAACGCGTCGCCGGAACTTTACGTAAAGTTCCGGCGACGCGTTTTGGAACGTGGTATCTCTATGGCCTCAGCCAGTAGTATATTACGCTGTCGCCAGACGTAAGGTTAATGGGCGCGGGCGAAGGCGGCAGGGTGACAGACAGGGCATTGAACCCTTCTACGTATCGAGCGGCCGCCTGTCCGGTGTCGCTCGGTTTCCCCTCGCCCAGATCGTCGAACGACACCAGCGCCGATATTTTGCCGTTGTTATCCACCCTGTTCATCCCGGTCATCTTGATGCCGTCCATTTGGATGTATTTAGTCTTTTTCTTCGAATTAGGCAGCGTCCACAGGCTCGCGGATCCGTCTCGAAGGTTGAGCGCGTACAGACGGCTGTAACCGCTGACCACCCTTGTCGTGGCCTTGCAAATATCCGTCACGTTCGCCAGGTTGTATTTCGTAGTTGTGAACGTCGGAACCAGCAGCATGCCTCCTATCAGCATAGGTTTTGCCGACACATATTCGTCAAAACCGAAGCGTCTGTCCAGCTCGATGTACCAACCATCCATACCGCTGCCCATCGCTCCGTCGGACGATTTTTGCAGCTCCTGAAGATCGCTTCTCGTCATCGGCGCCTTTCGCTTGTCCGACGACCTGAACGCGAAAATCATCTGCTTGTCGTTCGCAATGACGCCCGGATCATATTCGTCCTTCTTTTTGGTGAGGATATCCGCCGTTCCCCCCGCTATCCATATCGAGTCTCCGTCTTTTTTGAGAAGCACTCCATGCGGAATGGCGTAATTGCCGCCGAACGAGGCTGCCGACGCGAGGTCTCTCTGAAGCGTGGCCACAGTCTTTATTTCCCACTGGTTGGGATAGAGATGAGTCGTATGCCCGCCAGCGCCCGTTCCCTCGAGCAGGACCGCGAAGATGTTTCCCCTGTTGTCGGCGGCGTAAATCCTGCCGGTCAGATACGACGAATATGCGAGTCCGTCGTTGGTCGCCTGATAGAGCGTCGGCTCGGAGACCATCATCCCCATATAAGGCGCAATGCCCTTGACGCTTCCGCCCACGCGGAAATTCCTGTCCACCGAGTCTCCGTCGAACGCCCGCGCCACGCTGCCGTCATAAGGATCCAGCACAAGCAACGTAGCTCCCTCGCCTCCATTTTCAATCGGCGCCAGGTTCGTCTGCGCCCCTCCCGCGAGGACGATGATGTTCCTCATATTGGGATTGCCGTCAGGAGCGACGCCCGGTTCCCTGACGACGCCCATCGTCGGCGCGGGGCTGTTGTAGCCGAGCTTCATATATCCGGCATAGTCGACCCCGGGCGAATTCGTGTGTGACGGATAGGAGGCGCCGGGCGGCATCGATATGAGGTCATTCTCATATTTTTCATGATACCACATCATCTTTGGTTCGTCGTGATCGCTCACATCGAGCATATACAGCCCGCCGCCCCCTCTTCCGAGCGTTCCGATAAGATATGTCCCCCAGCCGGAACCTGTCGAGACATCCTTGAAACGCCTCATTTTGATCGGGCCGTCCAGAGTGAATCCGGAGACGGAGCGCCTCGCGCCATCAGCCCCGTCGGGCGCCGTCACGTCTATCCATGATAGTTTGCCGTTCGCTCCCGGCGTCGTCTTCAACGTGGCGAGCCGATTCGGCAACAGAACGGGCGGCAGCAGTATCGTTTTTTTCTCGTCCCCCGACTCGGTATCGACGACGTGCAATATCCCGTCGTTCGTCTGTATATAGAAAACAGCCGGATTACCCTTCAAAGCCTCGGCTGCGGACCAGGCGTGATATCCCGGAAGGGAACCGCCCGACGTATTTGGTTTATCGACAAGCGCGATCGAATGAAGGCTGAAATCGGCCAGCAGCTTGGCCCTTGGGTACAGCGCATTTTTGATATACGAGTAATCGTAACCTCGCACCCACTGATAAAGCGCTTCGTTGTATGGCAGCCTGCCGTTGTCGTCAAAGACTATGAGGTTGTTTGCGAGGCCGAAAATATTACGGGCCGTGGCTTCGGCCTGTGTCAATTTTTTGAATTTCCCGGCCAGAGCGTCCCAGTACATCACATCGAGTCCTCCGGCGTCCCTCTTGCGTTTCCGTTTCTCTCCCAGCTCCCATGAGCCCGCCGCGTCCATTTTGACGATGACGTCGTTCGATATGACCGGGACATATCTCTTGAGCGTGCCCTCCCATTGGTTGTTGTGGACAGCCTGATACGTGCCCGACAGATACGCGTTATCGTTTGCGCCTGTCCCGTATTTTACCTTCGTCACCGAACCTTTTGCCTGCTGCGGCTGCTGGGCGGAACCCACCGAGGTGAGAGCGTTCTGGACGGCCACCTGAAGCGATGCTACATTGTCGGCAAAGAACGGCTGATAAGGGGCGTTGTACATGTTGCCATAGTCGACAGTGCTGGCGTCCCCTCCCTGCCCGGCGACGGCCATCCTGATCAGGTTGAGTCTCATCCTCCTCACCTCGCTCAGGACATGAGCGTTGTTCCTGACATCCGGGTCGTTTTCGCTGGCAACTATGCCTATGACGAGAGTGCGGATGGGGTTATCCAGGTCTGTCGACTTCAGCGCGATGCCTCCGAACGCCTTCTTGGTCATCATTGTCACCTGTTTATACGGCGCTTTCCTCGGGCCGGTAGGCAGCCTCACGTCCTTCGACCTCGCCGCGTCAGTGCTGTCATACAGGTTTTTCACCGCCTCCCACGCGCTGTACGAATAGACGGACTTGTCCGCTATCCTCGGCTCGGCGCCGGACGCTATGACTATCAGCCAGTTATCCTCGCATGTGCTCTTTATCGGAAACGACGCCTCGGCGAGGTCGGAGATGTCGACCGCAGCCCTGTTCGCCTTGGTATTTGAATGGTAAACCTGTACCGTCCTCGATCCATCGCCATAACTTTCTCCCTCTGAGTCGGTGGTGACAGGCGGGGCGATGGAATAATCGATAATCGGGGAGAAGAAATCGAGCACCGAACCGGCAGCCTCGCCGGAACCCGCATTGTATCTCGCCCTTGGAGCGCCGGTTATTTCGAGCTCGTCGCTGTAGCGGCGAAAGTCCGCCCTGTAGTTTATGTCGTAGTCGCGCATCGAATACCATATCCAGCCCTTCGACCGATAATATTCGCGGCTTAAGTTGAGCTCCTTGCCCGTGACGGAATCACGCGGCCTGGGATCGGGAAATATGGCCTGTGGAAGAGCGAACACCCCGGCCACCCCTATCTCGGGATCGTTGTAATAATGAAACTGGTCGATCCTGTCGTATGCCGTATTGCCAAGAGCCGCGCGATTGGCGCTCTTCGCGTCATACGCCGTCTTTGTCGTGCCGGCGCTCTTTATGTCGGCCAGCCCGTTTATCCACATTCTGAACTTATCGGCATGAGTGATGGTTTTGCCGCCCTTTTGCCATACGTGGTCATACTCGAGAATAGGCAGATGCAGCGACGCCCTGTTCATCAGCTTGAACTGCGGCCTGTCGCTCTTCTCGCCCTGAAGTTTGCCGCTGTTGCCGTTTCTGCCGTCCCAACCCGACCACCATCCGTCCGGTTCCGTGTTGTCACTGTTGAGCGTCGTGTAATTGCTGTGGGTCGTGGCATTGTGCCACACCGGATAATACTGCCCATGTATCGTAAAAAACGTCTCCAGCTCCCCTGTCGTCGGCCCGTACATCGCGCCGTTTTCGTACCGCACCCTCGTATAGCCGCCCGGAACTTTGTCCTTTGTTGGATTGTCATGCGACCATTTTTTGCCTCCTTCCCCCTTGGGATAGACGTCGCCGCCGGAGTCGAAATAGCTCTTCGTCCTGACATTTGAGGCAAACGGGGCCACCTTGAAGATGCCGTTTATGTCCTGACGCGGGGTGTCGTATCCGTAGTGAGTGCTCTGGATGGAACCCAATTCAACATTCGCCGGAGAAAGAAATGTAGTGGCCATCCCGAATCTGATATTTTTGAAGAGATCCTTGTTGTTCAGCATATTCCAGAGAACTAGCTTGGTCTGATACATCCGGCTGTCGTTCGGCACAAGATCCGCCGATGTTGGATTGCCGGCGCCGGTCCAGCCGGAAGCCCAGTATTTGGGATTCTTGAACACGAGCGCGTAAGGATAAGGGCGAACAGCCGCTGTAGCGCCCTTATAGTCGTAATACGCTACCTGCTCGTCCCCCTCGAATCTCATCCCCGCGTCAACGGGCTTATTGGTCCGCGGGTCGATCCAAGTCGGGTTGGCCGCCCAGGAGACGGCGCCATTTGCGGCAACGGAGGGCTTCTGCGTCTTGTAACCGATTTTGAGATTGTTCCATCTTCCCGTCGCGTGAAGCACCGAGCAGACCACGGAGAGCGCCTGGTATCTTCCATACTGAACCGAGTCCGGCCAAAGCTCCGGCGCGTTCGTGAAACCGACCTCGAGCGGAGACGTCTGTCCGCTGTAGACGCCGGCTAAAGCGTCGCCGCGTTCGAGAAACGGGAAGTAATAATTGTTCCTGTTGAGCTCTATATCCTCGCTAATGTTCCTGCCTTTTTTGAAGTTGTTGCTCTCGTCGCGCTCCCTGCCATAAAGGTTGCGCTCAGGCCGAATATCCATGCCGCGCCACGCAGTGGGCAGAGCGCCCATGCCGAACGTGAAGTCGGCCATCATCCTGTTGATGTCGTAAATCGTATAGCCGAACTTATTCTTTGTAAGTTCCCAATCGCCGCTCTCCCAATAGGAGTCGTCCCATCTGGTGTCCCTCCACACCTGAGGCAGTACGCCCTTGGGAGTGGAGGCCATCGCGGCGGTGGACTCTATCAGAAACAACACATTGGGCTTGCGGAGCGCCTCTTTTTGTACATCTATATCCTCGACCGCGACTTCGTTTTTAAGCGGCGCCGTGACGCTCAACCCGCCGACGGCGGCCGACGCGTAGAACGGCGCATGAAACAACAGCGACGCCAGCGAGAGAACCGCTGTGCATCTTTTAAGCAAATTCATGTTCAACTCTCCTTAAATCAAAAAGAAGCAGAGATTATTGTCATTCAGGCTTGTTTTCTCTGATTTCGTTACCCTCGGCGTTTCAGATCCAAAACTTGCGCTCGCGCGTCAGAGCGCGGCAAACAATCATAAAAACCGAACTGCCAGCAATTACCCCCTTACACCCACACATCTGAACCACGCCGCACATTAAAATATTTTTTAACATACGGCAGTATTAAAAATTACTTATCGACGATTGGGAGTATACCATAAAAAAGAAAAACATCAATGGATTTTACAATAATAAAAACTTTAATTATGTATTAACACATTACAATATTAACGTTGAATGAATTTTACCCCCGTTTAACGTTCTTCGTCGCCCAAAACTGGTATCTTCATTTTTGCGGCCTTCGGCCACACTTTGTTTGCGGAAAATAGGCAAGACTCGTACATTTACCTACTCACAAAAGAACGACATACTATATACTAAGTGTTTGGCATCAATCCACCAGTCTAATTATAATTTTTATCGTAATTTTAGTATGTAATTTATCCCATAATGGGTAAAAACAGCAGAAATGCTGTAATTTTACGGCTGTCCGGAGTGTTGATTGTGAAAAACGCGAATGTACTGGAAATTATCACCCGTGCTTTAAGCCTGATCGACATGAGGCTCATCGACCATGGCAAGAACGTCGCGCTCCTGACGTATCGCGCCATGAAATGTTCGGGGAAGTACGCGGAGCACGAAATCAGAGACATGTGCATGGCGGCCGTCCTTCACGATGTGGGCATCTTTAAAGAGGAGGAGATAGATCAGGTAGTGGTCTTCGACACCGAAAACGTCTGGACGCACGCCATCTATGGCTATCTCTTTTTGAAAAAATTCACGCCCCTGGCCCATCTGGCCCCCGCGATTCTTTTTCACCACGCACGGGTGGAGGACATGGCCACCGTCCCTCCGTATTACCGGGATCTGGCGCAAATTCTCCACATCGCGGACAGGATAGAGATCGCCTCCCGCTTCGGAGGAAAGACCGCCGGGGATTTGATGACCTATCTCTCGGGACAGCGCGGGGGCGCTTTTGACCCGGCGCTGATTTCCCTGTTTTTTCAGGAGGACATCAGGGATACGGACATAGATGCGAACAGGGAAATGGAAATCTTGTGGGAGTCGCTGTGCCAGGCGGATATCAGCCGACGGGATAGGGAGAGATACCTGGAGACCGTTGTTCTCTCCATTGATTTTCGAAGCAGGGCGACTGTTACCCACACCATCGCCACCGCCTGCCTGAGCCGCACCTT
>JAITOL010000120.1 GCA_031289955.1 Synergistaceae bacterium | reverse complement strand
CTCGAAAATCATGCGGGACGAAGAGCTGCTGGACGCCGGAAAGCAGATAATACTGGAGGAGGCGAAAGCTCTGGCGACCGCTTCCGGCAGGCTTGGCGACACGATAGTGCGCGCGGCGCGGCTGATTTCGTCGAGCTCCGGCAGGGTTGTCGTCTCGGGTCTGGGCAAGTCGGGGCACGTAGCCCGAAAGATAGCGGCCACATTCGCGTCTTTAGGAGTCCCTGCTTTCTTCCTGCACGCGGCCGAGGCGTCGCACGGGGATCTCGGCATGGTCTGCGGCGACGACATAGGGCTTTTTATAAGCAACAGCGGGGAGACGCGGGAAGTCCTGTCTCTGCTGCCATATTTCAGGCGCATCGGCGCGTCGGTGATAGCGCTCACCGGTATGATGTCCTCGAGCCTCGCCCAGAACTCCGACATCGCGATAGATACGGGAGTCGAGCGCGAGGCCGATCCGCTCGGCCTCGCCCCTACGTGCAGCACGGCGGTGCAGATGGCGGTGGGCGACGCCATAGCCGGCATCTGCGCCAGGGTCAAGGGCCTTGCCCCGGAGGATTTCGCCATCTTCCACCCCGGCGGCTCGCTCGGAAGAAGGCTGCTGCTGCGCGTGTCCGATCTTATGGGCCGCGACGCCGCGATGCCGGTAACCGGAATACATTCATCCGTCAGGGAGGCGCTCTTTGAAATAACGAGCAAGGGGTACGGAGCCACGGTGATAGTTGACGACGCGGACTGCCTGCGGGGCATATTTACGGACGGGGATCTGCGCAGGCTGATGGAACGGCGCGGAGTGGAGGTCATGGATATTCCGGTGGAGGAGGGGATGACCCGCTCGCCCCGCACGATATGTCCCGACAAGCTCGCGACCGAGGCGATGAGAATCATGGAGAAGTGCGAAATATCGGTGCTGATAGCGGTTGATGGAGATCGTCCGGTCGGAATTCTTCATCTGCACGAGATATTGAAGGCAGGAGTATCATAACGTGTCAATACCGGCGCTATGGAGTATAATTTCTCACCAGGACGGTGAGTGGAAATGTCCCAGGACGACGGGGTTTCGAATATCATAATTCAGGGTTCGCCGGTCGGCCCGGCAGAGTCGCCCGAGGGAAATTCGGCGGCGGCGCTTCGACTTGTCGTTATTATCAACGATGGGATACGGGGACACCTGAACCAGAGCCGGGGCGTGGCGGCATGGCTGTCGAGGCGGACCGGGGCCGAGGTATTGGAGATCGAAATACCCGAGATAAATGGCATTCGCCGCCGCAAGGTGCGCAGGGCCGCTGAAAAACTGCTCGGCGGCAATCGCCGCAAAGCTCGCGACTGGCTCTCAGTTGCGGAGGGGGAGAACGTCATCCGGACTCTGGGACAGTGGTTGCTTGCCCGCGATATCCGCGAGGGCGAGCCGTCGTCTCTCATTCTGCTGTCGGCGGGCTCCATGGCCGCTTTCTACAACATAGCCCTCGGATATATATGGCGCTGCACCTGCGTCACGATAATGACCCCCGGCATCATCGGCGCCGATCCGTTCGATTTCGCGATAGTTCCGGAACACGACTATCCGGACGACGTGTCGAACGTCATGACGACGGTCGGCGCGCCCAACCTGATAGTGCGCGAGGAACTCGGGTCGGTCGGCGAGTCGCTGATGAAAGAATTCCCCCCGCGGCACGAACGCAGATGGGGCATCCTTGTCGGCGGCAACGACAGGAATTACCGCGTGTCCTCGACGTGGATGCATAAGATCATCGGGAAAATATTCCACGAGGCCGAACGAAGCGACGTCGATCTTTACATATCCACGAGCAGGAGAACGCCTCCCGAGGCCGAAAGCGCACTGCGGCGTATGGTTTCGAGCTGCGATAACGTGCGTTTCCTCCTCATTGCCTCCGCCGACCCGACTAACCCCGTTCCAGCCATGCTTGGCGCATGCGATGAGATATTCGTGACGGACGACTCCGTCAATATGGTGTCGGAGGCCGTGACCGCCGGACACAGAGCCGTGCTTCTCCGCGCGGAGAGGGTGGGTTTCCTGAAGCGCAGGCTTCAGCTCGCTACGTCCATGATGGTCTCGGCGGGTCTCCTGCCAAAGAAAGTCCTCTGGGGCGTTCCTCGCTTCGACCAGACCTTCCAGTCGTTCAAAAAGATGGGGCTCCTCATGGATTTCAAAGATTGGATGCGCGAACGAAGAAGGGACGATCTCACGCCGCTGGTCATTCAGGAAGAACAGAACGAGCTCGACGGGGAAGGCTTCAACGAGGCTCGCCGCGCCGCCGACTGGATACTGCTCAACCTGGGAGATGTTTTTCACCCGGAAGAAGACTGATACAATATATTGAATTAAAAATTATCTAATTGGAGGTATCGTTTTATGGGACGCAAGAAGGTTTTATTTGGAATAGACGACAAACCGAAGCTGCCGGTCGCCATATTGGCCGGCGCTCAGCATGTATTGACACTTTTCGGGGCGACCACGCTCGTGCCGCTCATATGCGGCCCGGCGATGGGAATGTCCGCAGCCCAGATAGCGGCGTTTCTCGGCTGCGTGTACTTTGGCATGGGAGTGGCCACGCTCATTCAGACGTGGCCGGTCATGGGTTCCGGGCTTCCGATAGTGCAGGGCTCCAGTTTCAGCTTCATACCTCCTATAATTACGATCACCGGCATGTACTCGGCTCAGGGGCCCGACGCGATAATGCGGCACGTGGGAGGAGCTCTCATCGTTGGCGGCATAGCCCTCGCCGTGATAGGCTACACCGGTCTCGTCGGCCGCGTCAGGCGCATCATAACGCCTGTGGTCATAGGCCCGACGATTATGGCGATAGGGTTCTCGCTCGCGCAGACCGCCATAGTCGGCAACGCGTCCAAATACTGGCCGATATCGCTTTTGGTGGTAGCGCTCGTCTTTTTCTTCAGCCTGGTCAGCAAAAACCGTTTTTTCAACATCTTCGCGGTGCTCGGCGCCGTAGTCATCGCGTATCTTCTGTGCCTGGCCGGATCGCTCGCCGGGGTCTTTCCGGAGGGACACGCGGCTTACGTCAATTTGAAAAGCGTGGCTGAAGCCGACTGGCTGAGGCTCAAGCTCATAATGCCGTGGGGGGCGCCCAAGTTCGGGCTCGCGGCGACAGGCGCGATACTGGCGGGTTTCCTCTGCGTAATGATCGAGAGCATCGGCGACTATCACTCCTGCGCGTTCGCGGCCGGCATCGACGACCCGAGCGAACAGCAGGTGAGCCGAGGCATCGGAGCGGAGGGGCTGTCGTGCGCTCTGTCCGGTATATTCGGTTCCGTGGGCACGACGTCTTACACCGAGAATATCGGGCTCATAGGCCTCACAGGGGTGGCCAGCCGCTATGTTGTTCGGATAGGGGCTGTTATCCTGATTCTGATGTCGTTTCTCGGCAAGTTCGGCGCGCTCGTCTCCACCATGCCGAGCCCGGTAATCGGCGGCGCGTATATAACGCTCTTCGGCACGATAGGGGCTTTGGGCATCCAGAACCTCATGCGCGCGGACATAGGAAGCCAGAGAAACATACTCATAGTCGGATTCGCGTTTCTCATGTCCCAGGGCCTGCCCGCGTGGGTCGAGCCGAATCAGGCCGTCTTCACGGAATCTTTCCTCGGATCGGCCCTCGGAAGCACGGTATGGGCCATATTGAAAACACCGATGGCGGTAGCCGCCATCTGCGCCGCCGTCTGCGACTCGTCCGTTCCCGGAACTCCTGAGGAACGGGGCATCGCGGATAGAAAGTAGCGCGTTGGCGTCCTCGATGGAAAAAACTGTTTTGGGGCGTACCGGGCTGGAGGTGACGAGGTGCGCGTTCGGCGCTCTGCCGCTCCAGAGAATTTCCGCGGGAGAAAGCGTCGGTATTTTGCGGGCCGCATACGATGGAGGCGTCAATTTCTTCGACACCGCCCGCGCGTATTACGACAGCGAAGATAAGATCGGCGTGGCCTTCGAGGGGTATAGGGACAAGGTCATAATAGCCACCAAAGCTCAGGGCCTCACGGCGGAAGATTATGAAAAACAACTGGCCGAGAGCCTCGCTCGACTTCGCACCGACTATATCGACATCTATCAGTTTCACCTCGCTAAAAAATGCCACAGCCCCGGAGAGCCGGATGGCCTCTATGACGCGGCGTTGAGGGCGAAGGCGGCGGGGAAGATTCGCCATATCGGGCTCACTGCGCACAGGCTCGACGTCGCGATCGAGGCGGCGAAATCCGGCCTGTACGACACCGTGCAGTTTCCGGTGAGCTATCTTTCGAGCGACAGGGATCTCGGGCTGATATCGGTCTGCCGGGAGAACAACGTGGGGCTGATAGCGATGAAGGCCCTCTCCGGAGGGCTCATCACTGACGTTCGGATCGCGTGGCTCTTCATGAGGCGGCACGATAACGTAGTTCCGATATGGGGAATACAGAAACTGAGCGAGCTGGAGGAGTTTTTGGCCTACGAGAAAAACCCGCCCGTATGGAGCGACGAACTGCGAGAGAAGATGTCGCGAGACAGGCTTGAGCTGTCGGGCAATTTCTGCCGGGGCTGCGGATACTGCCTGCCCTGCCCGGCTGGTATAGAGATAAATTGGATTGCCCGTATGCCCCAGGTGCTTCGCAGGATGAAGGCGGAGGTTTTCATGACGCAGGAGTGGCGCGAAAAAATGAAAACAGTGGAAAACTGCGTCCACTGCGAAGCATGCAAGGCCCGGTGCCCATACGAACTGGACACGCCCAAACTAGTGGCGGACGCCCTGATCGATTACATGGAATTCTCGAAAGAGTGGCAGGCGACGCGATATGATCTTTGAAAAGCCGGTGACGGAGTTT
>JAITOL010000026.1 GCA_031289955.1 Synergistaceae bacterium | reverse complement strand
GACTGGAACAAAATTTCCCCCGCCATTTTCGGCGCGATGTTCCAGGGCGTCATGGACAAAGGGGCTCGCCGCGAGCTGGGCGCGCATTACACAAGCGAAGAGAATATTTTGAAGCTGATAAACCCGCTCTTTATGGACGAACTGTGGCGGGAGTACGACAGGGTAAAAACCGACCCCGTTCAGCTCGGCCGGTTCCACGATAAAATCAGCCGTCTGAAATTCCTCGACCCCGCCTGCGGATGCGGAAATTTTCTCATCATCACCTATCGCGAGCTTCGCCGCCTGGAGTTTGAGATTCTAAAAATGTCCGGCTCCAGGCAGCGCGTTCTCGATTTGTCGATGCTGCTGAAAGTGAGCGTCGAGCAATTTTACGGCATCGAGCGCGAGGATTTTCCATGTCAGACAGCCCAGGTTGGCATGTGGCTGATGGATCACCAGATGAACATACAGGCGTCGGAGCAGTTTGGCTCGTATTATGTCCGTTTGCCGCTGGAGAAAACCGCGATGATCGTTCACGGAAACGCGCTCACGCTCGACTGGGAGAGCGTCGTTCCGAAGGATGAGTTGAGTTATATTTTGGGGACCCCGCCGTTCAAGGGTTTTAAGTATGCTACACAAGAGCAAAAAGATGATATGCATCTTGTTTTTGGCGAGATTTGCAAAACAGCTTTACTGGATTATGTGAGCGCATGGTATAAAAAAGCGGCTGAATATATACAGGGAACGATTGTCCAAGTGGCCTTTGTTTCAACGAATAGTATCGTGCAAGGTACGCAAGTAGGCCAATTATGGGGTATTTTAATTGAACGGTACTGTGTTCATATCAATTTTGCTCACAGAACTTTCAAGTGGAGTAACGAGGCGAAGGGCAAGGCCGCCGTGCATTGCGTGATTATCGGTTTTTCACTTTTTAACCAAAGGCCTAAACTTTTGATTGACTATGAAGATGTCTCCGGCGCTGGAATTCCCGCGCATGTCGAAAAAATAAACCCATATCTGCTCAATGCTGAAAATATTGTTGTTACAGGCAGGGTAAAACCCTTATGCGACGTGCCTGAAATAATTATGGGCAATCAGGCTATGGATGGCGGGAACCTGATAATTGAAGCTGTGGATTACGAGGATATTGTTAAAAGAGAACCACTTGCGACAAAGTATATCAAAAAATATATGATGGGGCGTGAATTTATCAATAATGGACCGCGCTATTGTTTATGGCTGAAAGATTGCCCGCCTTCGGAATTACGCCAAATGCCTTTGGTTTTAGAGAGAGTAGATAGAGTAAGAAAAATGCGAGCAAATAGTAACGACCCTGGCGCCCGCAGATTGTCTGAAACACCTACATTATTTAGGGAATCCAGAAATCCAAATAAATTTGTCGCTATTCCAATAACGTCGACGGAAACAAGACGCTACATTCCCATTGGGTATCTTGATGAAAATACGATCGCAGGCAATACTTTATTTATTATCGCGGATGGAACCTTATTTCATTTTGGGATATTGACTTCAAACGTACACATGGCGTGGATGAGAGTAGTTGGTGCGCGGTTGAAAAGCGACTACCGCTATTCAAAGGATATCGTCTACAACAATTTCCCATGGCCGGACGCGACTGACGAACAAAAGGCCGCAATAGAATCCGCCGCTCAGAATGTGCTTAACGCGCGTGCGCAATTCCCCGACAGCTCTCTTGCCGATCTGTACGACCCGCTGACCATGCCGCCGGAGCTTTTGAAAGCGCACAGGGAGCTCGACCGGCTTGTCATGCGGGCGTATGGGTTCTCTGTCAAAGACTCCGCGGAAGCGAGTATTGTGGCGACACTGATGGAGAGGTACAGAGGACTGACCCTCAGATAAGTCGGGAATTGAAGGAGGGGTGATATTGAAGCGGAAACCACTTCTTTATCAAAACACCTCTCCATGGGATTTTGACATAAATAGTCAATATTAGTTAATCCTTTCTCGCGCTTATTCTGACAATTTGGCGCCGATTTATACCGTGTGTCTCCATGAATGGTATAACCCTTCTGGCGCTATAAAAAAGAGCCGCCTTTCGGCGGCTTTATCGTTCTCTCCTATTACATATTTATTCCCAGGGAATACGAAACTACGGCGTTCTATAAATGAACATCATCCGTCCTAGATTCCGAAGAAATATGACCCCCAAAGACCGAAGCTCAGCCCCACCAGAAATATGGCCGCTATGAGGGCCATTATAACGAGATATTCCTGTAGGTTCCTGCCTTTCTTATCCGATTTTACATTTTGTTTGGGCGGTGGGGCGGCGTCATTCATCGGAAAACCTGTCTCGTCCGGATGGATGAAGTCGGGGAATGCGTATTCCCTCACCTCAGCCTCCAGCAGATCGGATATGAGGGAGTCCAGTGTGTAGGCTATGTTTTTCAGAGTCTCCTCGTGAGCGTCCAGCTCATCCGGAGTCGTTTCGTTGGTTTCCGGAAGAATTTCTTTCTGGCGAGTCTCCAATTCTCTCTCCATTTTATCCAGCCTTTCCAGCAGACTCTCGTGTCTGACTTGTATCTGCGGTATGAATTCCGCGGGTGAGGGTAGAGTTTCATCATAAAGAGGTTTTTTAGATTCCTCCGCGAGGGGCGGCAAGCCTCCGAACGATGTGAAATCCGTTCCTGTCGGCGTTATCACGACATTCATCGGGATCTCGGAATAAGCTCCAGCCATAGATGCGGCGCCGGCCAGCGTTTGGACGATCACGTTCTTCAGTTTCTTCCCGCATGAGCGACAGTAATTGGAGTCATCCAGATTCATCGACCCGCATACTTCGCATATCGCCGTGTTGCCGTAGGTAATATCGGAGAGGTGTGGTTCCGCGTGCAGATCGTGTCCACAAGTGGTACACAGCGTTTCGTTTCCCGCATTCACAAACCCGCAGTTGTTGCAGAACACGGCACACACTCCTTCCTCTAACACACTACTATTATCGGAGCATAAACTCTCATAATGTAATTATAGATAAGAAGTTATGTTCATGCAATTCATTTTGAGTATTTTTATGATCCATATGGATCATGTTATCGCAATTCCGCGGAACCTCCAATCATAGCAATCCCTGATAGCGTCACTGATTTTTGATGTGAGCTTTTATCTCGTCGAGGGAAACTCTCGTAAGGTCGCCTTTGGGCAGCGAGGAGAGTATATCCCACGCCATATCGAGGGACTGGCCTATCTCCCTGTCCTCGTCTTTGCCCTGCTTCAGGAATTTGTTCTCAAAGAGTCCTCCGAAAGCGAGCGACTGCTTGTCGGTCTTCGAGAGCTCGTCCTCTCCAACGACCCCAGCCAAAGATCGAACATCCTGGACGTGACTGTAGGAGGCGAATAACTGGCTGGCCAGGTTCGGGTGGTCGTCCCGCGTGAAGCCCTTCCCTATGCCGTCCTTCATAAGGCGGGAGAGGCTCGTCAGCACGTCGATTGGAGGATATATGCCCTTGCCGTCGAGATCGCGGCTCAAGACTATCTGACCTTCCGTTATGAAACCTGTCAGGTCGGGGATCGGGTGGGTTATATCGTCGTTCGGCATCGTCAGTATGGGGAGCTGTGTGACGCTGCCGTTCAGCCCTCTGACGACTCCGGCCCTCTCATAGAGCGACGCCAGGTCGCTGTAGAGGTACGCCGGGTATCCCTTGCGGCTTGGAACTTCTCCGGCGGCCACTCCGAGCTCCCGCACCGCCTCGCAGTAACTCGTCATATCCGTTATGATTACGAGCACGTGAAGGCCGAGTTCATAGGCCATGTACTCAGCGGCTGAAAGGGCCATCCTTGGAGTGGCGATGCGTTCTATCACCGGATCGTCGGCGAGGTTGAGATACGTTACCACGTTGTTCGTCCTGCCCTTTTCCGACAATTCTCTCATCAGGAATTCGGCGTCGTCGTGTTTGATTCCTATCCCCGCGAAGACAACGGCGAAGTTCTCGGAACCCATAAGCCGCGCCTGTGTGGCTATCTGAACGGCAAGCTGGTTATGGGGCAGACCGTTGCCTGAGAATATGGGCAATTTTTGTCCGCGGATCAGGGTGGTAAGCGTGTCTATCGACGATATGCCCGTGTGTATGAAGTCCTTTGGGTACTGGCGGGCCATGGGGTTGAGCGGCATGCCATTCGCGTCGGCCCGGCGGCCTCCGAAGACCGGCCCGCATCCGTCCGCCGGTTCTCCCAGCCCATTGAACGTGCGCCCTATTATGGAGGGGGCGAGCTGAACCTGAAGCGTGCGTCCTAAGAGGCGCACTCTCGTGTCGTTGGGGATGAGGCCGTCGGTTCCCGAAAACACCTGAACCAGCGTCGCTCCCTCGGAGAGGGATACTATCCTGCCGCGCCGCGTGACGCCTCCCGGAACCCGCACATCGACGAGCTCGCCGAAGAACGCGTCGCTTCCCGCGTCCTCAAGGAGGATGAACGGTCCTGTGACCTGTGATATTCCGACATATTCGGACTGCGGCATTATTTAATCCCTCCCTCTTCGCGCGTTCTTTCGGATCCGACGCGGTTAAGATGATTGTCGAGCTTCTTTCTCGCCCTTTCGAAGGACGATTTATCCTCGGATGAGAATTCGCGCAGGTGAGTTATGTCCTCGACCGCGTCGCTCCCCTTTATCAGCGAGATCGGAACGCCCTGACGAACGAGCTCGAGCCCCCTGTCGTAGAAGTGCAGTATCATGTCCAGTATAGCGAACCCCTTCGCGGGCGGGGAATAGGAGTCCGAGCCGAAAGCGGCCTGTTGCAGGTAGCCGTTTTTGACGAGGAAGGCTGTGTAGTTCACGAGCCTCTGATCGTCGGGCAGGACATCCTCTCCGACGAGCCTTATGACCTGCTGTATTTTCTCGTCCTCCAGCAGTATCGCGCGGGCCTTCTCCCTCAGCTCGCCCCACTTGGGGTCGACGTTCCCCTGGAACCAGTCTTCGACCTCCGAGGCGTATTCGCTGTATGATTCGAGCCATGAGATGGCGGGGAAGTGGCGCGCGTTCGCGAGGTTTTTATCCAGCCCCCAGAAACAGCGTATGAATCGCTTCGTGTGCCTCGTCACCGGTTCCGTGAAGTCGCCTCCGGGAGGCGAGACCGCGCCTATGATCGATACGCTTCCGTTTTCGCCGCACTGCGTGACGACCCTTCCCGCGCGTTCGTAAAACTCCGCGAGCCGGGATGGCAGATATGCCGGGAAGCCCTCCTCGGCGGGAATTTCCTCGAGGCGTCCTGAAATTTCGCGCAGAGCCTCGGCCCAGCGGCTCGTCGAGTCGGCCATGAGCGCTACGTCGTATCCCATATCGCGGAAGTATTCCGCTATCGTTATGCCGGTATATATCGACGCTTCACGAGCGGCGACCGGCATATTGGACGTGTTTGCTATGAGTATCGTGCGCTCCATGAGCGGGCGTCCCGAACGCGGATCCTCGAGCACGGGAAACTGTTCGAGGACGTCGGTCATCTCGTTGCCGCGCTCTCCGCAGCCTATGTAGACGACGACCTGCGCCTCGCTCCACTTCGCGAGCTGATGCTGGGTTACGGTCTTGCCGGTTCCGAAACCACCCGGGATGGCGGCCGTACCTCCCTTGGCAATGGGAAAAAGCCCATCTATGACCCTCTGTCCCGTCACGAGAGGTTCGTTGGGCAGCAGGCGTTCACGATAGGGCCGCGATGTTCTGACCGGCCAGCGCTGGGTCAGCGGAACCTCGACGATCCTCCCCAGGGCATTGCGCACCTTGGCGATTATTCCGCCGCTCGATACCTTTGTCGCGGGCGTCATCCACACGACCTCGCCCTCTATGTCCGGCGGGCAGATTATCCGATGCAGCATGAGGGCGGTCTCCTGAACCGTTCCGAGAAGCGCGCCGGACGAGATCATTTCCCCGGCCGCTACGACCGGGGTTACGTCCCACAGCCTGTCGGGGGAGATCATCGGCGCTTCTATGCCGGGGGTTATGTACATGCCCTCTTTTTCGAGAAGAGCCCCCAGAGGACGCCCTATGCCGTCGAAAAATCCTCCGATGAGGCCGGGCCCGAGCGAGACGGACAGAGCTTCTCCCGAACCCTCTATCCTTTCTCCGAGCCTCATTCCCTGAGTTTCCTCGTATACCTGTATGGTGGCTTCGTCGCCATCCATGCGTATTATTTCGCCCAAAAGCCTCATATCGCCCACGTGCACCATCTCGCGCATACCGAAGTCGCGCATGCCTGTCGCGTGGATGACGGGGCCGTTTATCATTGACACGAAGCCCGTCCTCGAATCAGTGGATGTTTTGTTCGGAGCGCTGTCCAAAACCAACCCTCCTTATAGCAGGGGCAGGAGGCGATCGGCCAAAGTATCCGCCGTTTCCTGCGTTCTGGACTGCCAGTCTGAGTTTATCTGCCGGCGGCCGTCGTTGATTGTCATCCAGATTCCGCCTATTATCGGAGCGGGTTCGTGATCGAAGACTATCCTGGATTGTCCCAGCTTTTCGTTCGCCCCCGCGGCAACGCGCTCTCCAAAAGCAGCGTCGAGCGCGGCCAGCTTCAATTTCAGCGCTCCCTGCTCCCTGGCGAGCGATTTTGCCGCTTCGAGCGCGAGACCGGTCAATATCTTATCGTAATCGGGACGGTCTCTGAGGTGTACGAGGCAGTCCTGGAATTTTTTCAGGGTCTCGCTCAAAAGCCTGTTTTGCTGTCTCAATGCCTCCGTCGTCTTCTCTCTCTCCGCCGAAAGAATCTGTCGTCTGTGTATTTCCTCGGCCCGCGATTTAGCGTCCGCCAGCACGGAATTCGTCTCGCGTTCCAGTTTGGTCATCTCGCGGGAGAGCCACTGTTCCGCCTCTTTCCTCGCGTCCGTGGCCAGAGCTTCCCTCTGCTGGTTGGCGTGCTCCAGTATGATGTTCTGCAGAGCTGAAATTTTTTCGTTCGCTATTTCGTTCATTCCATTTTCACCCCAATGGCGTCCCTGACGTATTTCGTCAAAAAATCGGGACTGCGTTTCGTGCCGTGCCTGTCAGGTATCTCGACCACTATAGGCAGTTCGCCGTGCTCTCGCAGGCGCTGCATCGTATCGGGCAGCAGCTCCGCTATTTTTTCGGTGACCGCGAGTATCGCCACGTCGGTTCTTTTGAGCGCCCCGCTCATGGCGGACGCGGCCTCGTCGTGGCCGTGAACGACAACGCCCTCTATGCCGGCGAGTTTCATGCCGACCAAAGTATCGTGGTTGTCGCTTATGAGATACGCCTTCACCGCGTCATGCCTATGAAGCCAGTTTGCTGAATATGAGCATAGAGATGACTATGCCGTATATCGCCACGCCCTCCGCCAAACCGACGTATATGAGCGTCGTTCCAATTGCGCCCGGCTGTTCTCCGACAAGCCCGATGGCTGCGGATCCGACGCTCCCGACCGCTATGCCGGCGCCTATGCACGCAAGCCCTGTGGCGAGCGCCATGCCTATGAAACCGAGTCCGTTGCTCGACGCCTGCTCGGGGTTGACGACCGCGATCCCCGTCTCCTCGGCGGCAACCGCCGGGGATGACGTCAGGTTCACCGCCGCTCCGCTCAACACCAGGCAACAGGAAGCCGCGATTATCCCAAACAGCAATTTCTTCGAACCTTTAAAGCCCATCCCTCGCATCGCCACTCCCGCGCCTATCGTGCCTATCACGGCCGAAACGCTCAAAACCAATCCTAACATTCGAATCATCCTTCCCTCGAAATTGTTATTGCCCTAACGCGGTTGATTCAGGATTTTTGTAATGACTTGTCCTTCTTCCACGTCACGGGTTTGAATACGTTGCCGCCTCCGCGGTAGAATTTCCCAAAGAATTCATAGTATTCGAGACGCAGAACCTGTATGAAGACTATGAGCCCTTCCAGTCCCACTATGAATAAGTTGCCCAAAACGAGAACGAGTATTTTAAGCATCATTCCGCCCGGCAGCCGTCCCATCATCTTCGATATCATCAAGACGGCGAAGGAGAGCGCGACATGATTCAGGGCGAACGCGGCGAGCCTGACGAACGACGCTGTGTTCGTGAAATAGTTCATCAGGTTGTGGAGCACCTCGAAAATCTGCAGGGCGGCCGACTCGTGTTCGACATGCTGATGCAGCAGCGTGCGGGCCAGGGTATCGCGGAAGAGCGTCAGAATCAGCATCGCGAGTATGACATACCAGAGATATGCCACCGGAAATGGAGTCTTGACGTTCATCACTGATATGTATATCGCTATGGAGGATCCCCAGTAGACGAAAAGCCCCGCGAACCCCTGACCGTCAAAGAGCAGCCTTCCGAAATCCCTTTCCCTGTACCTTATTATCATATTGAGGATCATTCCCACGCTTATCATGACGACGCCGAACGCTATCGCGACGGCAAACAGCTTTCCCGTGTCGTGCATAGGGGAGAGCCACAGGGCGGGAAGCCATTTCGGTTCCATACCCATCACGCTTCCGTAGAGCAGGCCGAACACCATCGAGCTGCACGAGGCGCACTTCATCACATACGCGAGGGATCTGTTCAGTATCCTCTTTTTTCCGAGATATGTGGCCGCGAGCCAGAGTAAAACTCCATGCCCCGCATCGCCGAACATGAACCCGAAGAACAGGATGAACGTTATGGCGACGAACGGAGACGGATCGACCTCGCCGTACGACGGAACGCTGTAAAGCGCCACGACGTCCTGGAAAGCCCGCACGACCTTGTTGTTGCGGAGCATTGTTGGAATACGCACACCGGAGGAGGCGACATTCTTCACCTGCTCGACAGTCACGGATGTCCTCGGCGCGTCACGCTCTATATGCGCCCTTACATTCTCGTACGTATCCTCCGGTATCCATCCCGACAGGACGTACATGCCGCCTATCTCGCCCCGCCCTTTGCAAAGGTCGTAAACCCGCTGCATGGTATAAAGGCGCGAATACAGCTTTTCAAATTCGTCGCGGCGTTCCTTTAGTATGCCGCTCGCCGCGTCCTCGAGCCCCTTTATGGAGCGTTTGTGGAACTCTATGCCGTGCTCCACCTGTTCGAGCGGATTGTCGCCCGATAGACGGTTCGTCATTTCCGCAAGAGGGAATTCTTTGAAGTATACGGCGTCCAGTATTTTCTGAGCGCCATCTCTGTAGCCTGGCACGGTAAAGACGAGTATCCAGACGTTGTCCTCATGTCTGGAGAGCTCCACGGCCAGTATCGGGGCGTCGAGAGTCGTCTCTTCGAGCCGTTTGTAATTGTCGTCGGACATCCGGCCAAAGCGCGCCACAGCAAACTGAGACTCCGACAGTTCGCGAGGTTTCATCGCGAGCGACGTCAGCGCGTCGACGAACACTCTCGTCGCCTCGAGGCGCTCCAGTTCTTCCATGAGAACCTCACGGCGTCCTTCCCATATCTCCAGCTTGCCGGTCGTCTCCTCGACGAGGCGGCGTGCCTTGTGGTAGCTGAAACTGGAGTCGAGCGCTATCGGCTCCGGGTCCGGCAGAATCTCTCCCGCGACCCTCCACACCATTGACATTTTGCCGAGGAGGTCGTCGTATGGATTGTCGCTCTCCGTCGTGACGCGCGATCTGAGGTTTCTGTCGTTTATGAGAAAATCAAGAGGCAGGGGCTGAAATCCTCCCGAGAGGACCATCTGCCTCGCGACAGGTTCCATTTCCTCGTGAGGCCCGACCATCGTAAGGGCGATCATTTTCATCACTGCCATTCGGTTTCACCTCCCGTTATGACGATTGGTCTCGTAAGGTAGGCCGCCGCGCTGCGCCGGTCATGACCGTAACGGACATATTCTATTATGCGCACGATGTCCGCGATTTCAAACTCCTTCAGTATATAGTAGCTCACAGCCGTGTGAAATCCCGGCGGGCCGTCTCCAAACACTCGCCGCGCCTGAGTGTATATGAACCTTTTGATGTTTCTTTCCATCGATAGATGCGGATGTTCGTCCGCCATCGCGTCCGAGAAAAGTCCGGCATACTGCGGAAATCGGTTTTTCAGCAGCTCGTTGATCTGCGAGACGTCCTCCATCCGCACAATTTCCCGCAGCGCCTGCATCGTGACCCTGAACCGGGCGGGAAGAAGCCTGTTTAAAGCCTCCTCCGGAGTGAGGCTGTAGAAAGTGTGCGCCCTGTAGAGTATATATATATTGTAAAGATCGAGCCTGACCCCGAAAATAGGCATGAGCCGGTTTTTCTCCGACGGCTCGAGTTTTTTCAGCGCCTTGTAAATCGACAGCTCGACGAAGAGGTCGAGAGCCATTTCCAGCGGGAACAGGCTGTGTTCCTCTCCTGTGTGCAGCCTCCTGAGGGGCTCCGCCAGAACCCTGTAATATTGTGAACCCCGCAGAACCTCGGACAGCTCCATAAAATCTCTTGCCGCAAGTGCGTTATCGTACGAAATTTTTGAGTTTTTCGACATATAGAGCCTGCGTCTGAGCTCGTCGCGGTTTGTTCGGCCGGACGCTATGTACCTGAATATGCTCTTTAAATTGTCGGCTTCGTGGCGATACATGAGCGTTCTGAAGAATGTGTCCCTGGGGCTGCTCATGTGGAAGAGGAAGCTCTCCGCCTGGGTGAAGAGCGTATTTTTTATCGTTGATTCCAGGTCGTGTCTATGAGGGGTGGCCGGCAGCGTCGAGATTACGTCGTCGTACGCTGTGTCGCTCATTTTCCGGCCTATCTCCGCCACCGTGTCGCTGCCCAAAAAATTCCAGTAGTCGTCTATGGATAAAAGACGGCTGAAGAGCACATGGGCTTTTACTCCGACGGAGAGGCACTCGCCTCTGGACGACCAGGACAAACCTACGCGCCTCCGGACAATATTTTATCCACGGTCTCGGCCAAGACGGCCGCCACTACCGTGTCGACATTCTCTTCGAATCGCCTGTTGACCCGTTCCCGCTCCTCTCTGCCGAGATCGAGTATCTGCTTGGCCTCAGTCTGGGCCGATGTCAGCGCGTTGGCCATGAGGCTCTTCGCCTGCTCCCTGGCGGACGCCATTTTGCTTTCCCTGTCCGGAATGAAGACTTCCTGCGTAGTCTTGACCACTCCGGCGGATTCGGTCTTCGCGTCCTCGACTATCCGTTTGGCTTCGCTTTCGGCGCCGAGAAGGACTGTCAGAACTTCCTGCAGTGCGCTCATTTATATTCCCCCATTGCAAAAAACAGTTCCGCTTGCGATGCGGAGCCCAATAAGATATTATACAACTTCCGGCTCGTTATCATGCGCAAGTTTCTTTTTTTCCCTGTTCGCCTTCGCTATCTTCATGCGGACGAAATCCTCGCGTTCTCCCTCTTCCAGCACGCCGTTGATGAACGCGCTCTCATTCTCGTTTGCCGGTATTACAACTTTTTCGAGAGCGTTGACCCTCCTGTGAGTCCTGCGTATCTGAACCGCCAGCCTATATACGCTCGTTTCCACCTCTGCCAGTTTCAGCAGTGTCGACAGCACGTTCCGGAAAGACAGATACGCGTCGTCCATTGCGCTCGTCGAATCGATGAAAGAGTAACTTGGTTTTATAGAGCAGTCTATTTCATCTATATCGGGTATTTCGACTCCCATGACGGAGCGCAGCCGGACCATTATTTCGTCCGTCACCGGCACGGATCCCGCTATATCCTCGACCGTGTCTATTCCAAGGGATATGTTGGCTTTTTGCAGCGCCTTATAGGAGTCGTCGAATATCGTTATGACGTCGCGCTGAAGATCCCGCGCCGAATCTATGTGACGGACGAGCTCCATCATGAGCACCTGACGCTTCTGTTCGAGAAGGTCGTGTCCGCTTTCGGCCTGAGCGAGAGACTTCTGAAGTTTTACGAGATTGCCCCTGGTCGGAGCCATCCTTCGCGCCATGTCAGTTTCTCAACCTCCGAATATTTTATTTGCTATAATAATGATGGGAACGCAAATTTTCTATATTTTTTCGTAGCTGATTCTAAACCTCGCATGAAAAAAAACAAGGGGTAAATGTTAGAATACGGGCAAGAATATAATTGATTGGGGTGTTTTCATGTTCTTTCTGTTCATAAGCGGCACAGAAGTAGCGCGCGTACCAGGTCTTTCGGCGGCAGGCGCCAATGTGGACGTTCTTCCCTTCACCTCCGGAGCGGACGCCGACGTGATACGTTTCGGCCATCCCATGTCGATCGATTGTTTTCCGTTGGATCCGGACGGACATCCGACCCCAGCCATCATAACGAGGGCGGCCGTCCTCGAGGCGGACGTTCCCGTCTGCGTCGTTCGGGCCGGATCGTTTCTGCCGCCCGAACCTCCCTATGTGGAACTGGGCGCTCCAGCCGGTCATGATCCCAGTTTGGAAACCGCCGTTCCTTCCGCCGGAGATATTTTTGCCCGCGGCGCTTTCTTCTCGAAAAACAGCGTGACGAGCGAGCGGGTGATGCTGGCCGAAAGCGTTCCGGGCGGAACGACCACGGCTCTGCTCGTGCTGCGCGCCCTCGGTTATGACTGTATGGTCTCGGCCGCCGGCCCCGTGAATCCTATATCCATCAAGGAGAAAATTTGGAGCGAAGCGTCGTCGCGATCCGGCATAAAATCCGGCGATTGCGCGGGCGAACCGCTGCGCGCGATAGAAGAGCTCGGCGATCCGATGCAGGCCGCCGTTCTCGGTTTTGTTTCGGGGCTCGATAGTAAAACGGAGGTGATATTGGCCGGCGGGACACAGATGCTCGCCGTGGCCGCTTGCTTGAGGGCTATGGGAAATACCGGGAAGATAAAAGTGGCCACCACAAAATATGTCGCCAGCGACGAGACGTCGTCTTTTAACGCCACCGCTGCCGAACTTGGAGTGGAGACCTACGTCGCGCCCCTCGATTTTTCCTCTTCCCCATATAAAGGGCTTGCCGATTATGAGCGCGGTTATGTCAAAGAGGGGGTTGGCGCCGGGGGAATCGTCCTTTACGCTTCGTACAAGGGCGTGGATGTGTCCAGAATAATCGCGAGAACCAACGAACTGTACAAAAATATATTGGAACCCAAGGCATAATAATGACGGATACGAAACGGCTGCCCGCCGCTTTCGGCTATGCGGCAGTCTTATCTGTGTTGATAGTGTCCGTCTTCTGCGGGCTCTATTTCGGCCCTGTGCCGATGTCTTTGTGGGATCTCCTTGCAATGCTGGATTTAGGGCCGCGCGGAGTGACGACGGAGGCCGCTAAATACACCCTTGTCTGGGATTTGCGTGTGCCGAGGGTGATGACCGCCGCCATGTCCGGGGCGGTGCTGGCTTCGGGCGGAGTGATGTTTCAGGCCGTCCTCCGCAATCCTCTTGCCGAACCATATACCCTCGGTGTGGCGAGCGGGGCCTCTTTCGGCGCTTCCATGGCTATTTTCTTCGGCGTGGGTTGGATCACCGCGTCGGCCTTTGCGGGGAGCGCCGGGGCCATGCTGCTGGTGTGGTTTCTGGGGGAACGGGATGGTCACGACGTTTCCGGCACCGTCCTTGCCGGCGTCATCGTTGGAAGCATCCTGGGCGCCGCTTTGACTCTCCTCAAGGCCATCGCCGGCGACAAGATGAACGCGATGGTCATGTGGATGATGGGAAGCTTCTCCGCCGCGGGCTGGCAAGATGTCCGGCCAATGTCGTGGGCTTTGTGTCTGGTTGTTTTGCTCTCGCTCGCCTACTTCAGGGAGCTCGATATAATGGCGTCCGGATCGGACGGCGAGGCGCTCGGAGTGGATGTCGCGCGCGTGCGGTTGACGCTTTTGGCCGGTGTTTCGCTCGCCGTTTCCTTCGTAGTGAGCCGTTTCGGGGTTATCGGTTTCGTCGGTCTCGTGGTTCCTCATCTTTTGCGGATACTTTTTGGCCCGTCCCATCGCAATCTTCTTCCTCTGTCCCTTGCGGGAGGCGCTGCGCTCATGTGCGCAGCCGATACGATAGCCAAGGGATTCAACGAATTGCCCTCCGGGGTTCTTACCGTGCTGGTTGGCGGGCCTGTTTTCTGTTTCATACTGTGGAGGAGAAAATAAGGCATGCTTTGCGTAAAAAACCTGACGGTCGAACTCGCCGGCAATAAAATACTGAACGGGGTGTCACTCGATGCGCCGCCCGGCGTAGTCACCGCCATCCTCGGACCCAATGGATGCGGCAAGAGCACTCTCATAAGAACGATACTCGGTCTTGTGAAAAAATCCTCCGGCGAGATAATATTCGACGAAAAGGATCTGAGCCTCATCGATTCGATGGCGAGAGCCCGTTTATGCGCTTGTGTTCCTCAAAATACAGTTTTCAGTTCCTCTTATACCGTTCTGGAAAGCGTAGTGATGGGCCGTTATTCACATGTAACGCGTTTCGGAAGCTACGGGAAACATGATTATCGCATGGCGGAGGATATGATAGCAAGAGTAGGATTGGAGGGGTTCGAGGGCAGAATTGTCACCACGCTTTCAGGCGGCGAGGCGGCGAGAGTCTCCATAGCGAGGGCTCTTGCGCAGGACTCTCCAATGATTCTGTTCGATGAGCCCATGTCGGCGCTCGATCCGGGACATTCCCGTATAATAGCGCGTATTATAAAGGAGCTGGCCGCGTCGGGGCGAATTATATTAATCGCGATCCACGACGTTAACATGGCGCTCGATTGCGCGGACAGGCTCATATTTCTCAAAAAAGGCGCTATATATGGCAATATCCCCGCGCGCGGCATCGATGAAAATATCCTTCTGAACGTCTACGATATTCCGTGGGAGATATGGTCCACCGGCGAGAAACAAAGGCTTGTCGTCATTCCGGCAAGTTCCGATTCATGAAGCTTCAGTATATGGCGCCGTCGTTTCATATTTCCGGGGAATAAATCAATCGTCGAAAATGAGCCCCTTCAATATTTGATCCAACACCTGACCGCCGACCTGACCGCCGATATTCCGAGACGAATGGCCTTCTCCGCCGGGGCCTACAGGAAACTCGATCTTTATCTGCATTTTGTCGTCGATCTTTTCCTTGCTTCCCTCCGGCTCGCGCAACGCCTCCGGAATGGTATTGGCCTTAATGGGGGCCGCGATATTCACATTGGAGAACGCTATTTTACCGGGGTGTCCCGATACTTTGAGGCTGACGTCGCGGAATTCGTTCCTGGCAAATCCTGTAATCGTATTGCCGAGGAAGTTTTGCAGAAGAGCCTCGGAGTCCTCTATGCCCCCGCTTTCGACAGCGGCCGACATAACGCCCTGGATGCCGGCCGCAAGAGCGTTCAGCGCCCTTATGTTGACATTTCCTATGCACGACAGGTTTACTTCCTGCTCGGTTGTGACGCTGCCGTCGAGCATGATATATTTGTAGACAGGATCCTCCCTCGGCGCCGATACGCGGCTGCCCGGCAATATGTATATCGTTTTGCCGTCGACGCTGAAGCTGAAATTGGCCGAGCGGAACCTGAGATTTTTCCCACCGATCATTTTGGATAGCGACTTCGTTCCCTCGAACCCGAAGATTTCGCCGTCCAGAATTTCGAGATTTCCATCGCCGTCCTGCATGCTGGTTCTTTTCGAGTCGCCAATAAATCTCATTGTGAAATTAGTCGTGCCAGTGATAGACCCTGTGGACTCGGGAAAGATATCCTTGAACGCGGGCGCCATGTCCGCGCTTTTTACGCTGACGCGTCCTCCCCAGCCGGACAGGTTGAGATCCTTTACGACCTGGGCGCGCGCAATTCCGCCGTATGCGTCGGCACGGGAGTCCTCCACTATGACGAAGCCGTCCGCTATGCTGAAATTGGCGTCGGCGTCCGAAAGGTTCACTCCCATCGCGGATAGCTTGGGCACATGGGCGTGTCCTTTCCCGCTGAAAGAGCTGAACGAGCCGTCGCCCTCGAAATTGAAGTCGAGCGCGCCGGTTATGGCGCGTCTTGTATCGTTATCGAGCGAGAACGTGAGGCTGCGGATGTCGACGCTTTTACCCTCAGCCCTGACGGACGCCTCCCAGTCGGAGGATTTGACAAGATGTCCGCTGGCCTGGATCACGCCTCTTCCGACAATCGCTCTGACATTCGGAAAGTCGATGCGATTCGCTCCGCCCGTTATTCCCTTGAGTTGAACGACCGGGAGAAACAGTCCGAACGCCATCAATCCCCTTAAATCTCCATCGGCCTTTAGTATCGGAAAAGCCGCGTTGCCCTTTACAGTGGCCGTTCCGTTCACAATTCCCTGCAGCCCGTGCGCCAGCGGATTGAATATGCGGGATAAGCGCCCTATATCAGCGCTCGTTATTAAAGCGGTAATGTCGAGAGGGACGGTATCCGGTTTCTTCCACCCCTCGATATTGCCCACCGTTCCCGAGACGCTGATGTTTCCGGTATTCATCCCCATTCTGAGATGATCCATTACGATGTTTCCCCGGTTGTAGGTGAGCGTCCCATTGATTCCGTCAAGGTCGATATCCTTCGCGTATTTTATATCGGAGTCCCTGAAGAATATTCTGCACGAGGGCTCGTCCGCCCCAGCCTTCCAAATCCTGGCGTCTCCAGTGAACCTTCCTGATAGGTCGGCGGAGACTATGCCAAGTTTTGCGAGTATCGATGGGTCCATATCCCTGAAGCTTCCTTTGATATTGTATTCCATGGGTTTGTTGGGGCCCGCGAGTGAAATGCCGCCGGATGCCGCCGCTTGCGCGCCCCCAACTCTGGCGCTCATCGACGCGATGTCGATCCGGGGATCTTTATAGCCGACCGCCGCGCGAACATCGCTCAAAACGACGTCATTGCCAACGGTAAGTCGGGGTATGGAAAGATCGAGGCTCGAGGCGGGGTTTGTCGAATCCCCTGAGATCGTCCAATTCCCCGACACAATTCCTCTCATGTTGTAAGTTTTAATGGCGTCGCTCCATTTGGTCAGTCGGGTCAAATTGAGGTTGGAGACGCTTCCGTTGAAAGACATCACGGTCGTTCCGTTCGGTTTTATGCCGGCGCTTCCCTCCGTCGTGATGAGCGCTTCATTCCATTTCGCGCGGGCGGACTTTACCGCGAGCGAGTCGTCCGAGTACATGAGTTCCGCTGTGACCTCTGTGAGGTTGTAAGAATCCAGCGCGTTGAGTGACCGCGAGGATAGCCCTATCCGATAAGACAGGTTCGACGCCGGCCCCCGTATAAATAATGACGTCTCGGTAACTCCCTTGAGATTCCACTGTTTTATCTGCGGGAACTGTCCCGCCAAAGATTCGATGTTCATAGCGGGAAGAGTCACGTCCGCGCTCACCGTTACGTCGTTTGCCAGTGATATCGCGGCCCCTCCCCTCGCGGATGATCCCATTATATTTCCCAGGAAATTGATGTTTATGACCGAGCTCTTCCTCACATCGATATTCGCGCTCACTTCCTTGCAGGGAAAACCGGCCGCAGATATGGATGGCGACGAAAATCGCGCTTTCCCGGACAAATCTCCCAGAAATCCGGATATATTGCACGACGCGTTGTCGATTATCCCATTGAAATTGGATATCCATGGAAATTCGGGCGCCATGGATTTTGTGTCGAGAGAATGTATGTCGAGCTTCACCACGATGTTCGGCGCCTTGCCGGAGATCAGTTTTACGTTGGCGGCGCCTGTGATGTTGCCGGAGAACAGATCGGCGGCGATGCCCTGAAAATTTATGTTATTGCCCGAGTATTTGACCTCTGAGGCGAATTTTTGAAATGGAAATTTCCAGAGCCTCCCCCCGGAGGAGGAAATGGCGCCGGAGACGTCAAAACCTCTCGCGTTTGACAAGTCGTCGTTTTTTATAAGAAAAGAGGCGGAATAAATTCCGGAGATGCTCGAATTCCTCAGGGAGGGAATCAATTCAGCCGCGATATCGAAATCGAGATTTTTTATATCGCAGATAACGTCCATGGATGGGGTCAGCGCCCCCTCCGCTGTTGCTTGCGCATCGGCAAACATCGCATTGACGCCGCGCGCTACGAGCCTGCCTTCTTCCCTGTCCATTCTGCCCGAAACCGCAAAATCCCTGTCGTTGAAACGTCCGTTTGCTTCGAATTGATAACCTGTTGTAAGCAGGGAAAGTTCAGCGCGGCTTATATCGATCCTCCCATTTGGAAATGTCAGCGTTGAATCGACGATGTAGAGGTTGTCGAGCGGCGCCGGAGCCGATGCGTTCGCGCTTTTTTGGGGGAGATGATCGGATAACGCTCTGTAATCCGCTCTGAGTCCGGAAATAGTTACGCTTGCCATGCGCGGGCTCGACGAGGCGAGCGTGGAAAGCGCCACTCGAAGCGATATGCTGTCTGCGGTCATTAGGTCCGATCCCGCCGACGTCAGGACTACTCCTGAAAAATTGACTCCCGTTATGGGATTGCCGGTTATCGAATTCCAGGATATTTTGTAATCTCCCGCGGATGAGAGCGCTTCCGCTATCTTTTCGGCGACGACATCGACATAAAATGTGCGCCCGGAAAGGATTTGATACCCGAATGCGACGAGAATACATATTGCTAGCAACATGGATAGGAATGTAAATTTTCTTGCCCGCGTCAAACTATTATCCTCCAAAAAAAGAAAAACTTAATGTTAATGGTTTAATACTATCATTTGTCACTGGTTTTGAACAGGGATTACGTACAATATTCTAAGAAGTGCAGTTATAATGGTAGGATAAAACAATATATTTTATATAAGGCTTTCCTTTGTAGATGGATATGATGGAGGTGCGAACATTGAGAGTAACAGCCATTGCCAATCAGAAGGGCGGAGTAGGGAAAACTTCGACATGCGTCAACCTGTGTGCCGGGCTCGGTCTCATGGGAAAGAAAATATTGCTTGTGGACATGGATCCACAGAGCAACAGCACGAGCGGGTTGGGCATCGAGAGAAACACGATCGAGATGAGCGTCTACGATATACTGGTCGAGAACGCGCGTCTGGAGCAGTGCGTGATTGAAACAGAGTGGAAAGGCGTATCGGTATTGCCATCGACCATAGATCTCGCCGGCGCCGAGGTCGAGCTCGTATCCATGATAAGCCGGGAGACGCGCCTCAAAAAAGCGCTCAATGACGCAACATTATACGATCATGTCATAATTGACTGTCCTCCCTCGCTCGGACTGCTGACCCTCAATTCCCTCGTCGCCTCGAACTCCATCATAATCCCCATTCAGTGCGAATATTACGCGCTGGAGGGGCTTTCGCAGCTGATGAAAACTATAGACCTTGTCAAGTCGCATCTCAACGCATCGCTTACCCTTGACGGCCTGCTTCTGACGATGTTCGACTCGCGCACGCGTCTTTCGCGCGATGTTGCCGAAGAGGTCCGCTCACGTTTTGGCGATCATGTATATAAGTCCGCCATTCCCAGAAATGTCCGGATCAGCGAAGCCCCGAGCCATGCCATGCCGGTACAGTATTATGATGCCACAAGTCCCGGCACGACCGCGTATAACAAGTTCGCAAAGGAGGTTCTCAAGAGATGGCAAAGCAAAGAGGCTTAGGCAAAGGGCTTTCCGTTCTCATACCGACCGGCGCGCCGGAGGTTGAAGAAGCGCCGACTCATACGCCTCAACCGCCAGTTGAACAACGTTTCTTGTTGGTGGCGGAGTGTGATTCCCTCTCCCCAAATCCATTTCAGCCCAGGCACACTATAGAGGAAGATTCCCTTGAAAATTTGGCGGCCTCTATTAAAGAACATGGCGTCATTCAACCGATACTTGTGCGCCATAGCCAAATGGGCTACCAGATTGTCGCCGGAGAGCGAAGATGGCGCGCCGCGCAGTTGGCCGGTCTGCTGGAAGTTCCAATCAGGGTGCTCGATCTTTCCGACGCTCAGGCGATGGAGCTTGCGCTTGTAGAGAATTTACAGCGCGAGGATCTCTCGACCATAGAGATTGCTCAGGGCATACAGGATCTGATAACGAGACTTTCCCTCACGCATGAGGAAGCCGCTCAAAAAATAGGACTCAGCAGGACGGCGGTCACCAACAAATTGAGGCTTCTGCAACTCCCGAAGGAAGTGCTGAATATGCTGGAGTCGGGCGAGATAACGGAAGGTCACGGAAGAGCGCTGCTTGCTCTTCCTAATACGGACAAGATGGTGGAATTAGCGGAACTCGTCATCAAGAGCGGCCTAAACGTCAGGCAGTTGGAGGAGATGGTGCGAAATTTACCTCTTACCGCCAAGCTGGACGCAGCGTTTCCCACAAAGCCCGCCCCCAGAAGCGAATTTGATGATGAGATAGCGTTATTGTCGGCAAACTACAATCTCAATATAAAAGTTGCCGGGAACAAGAAAAACATGGGGCTCGTCATAAAAGGCCTGAAGAAGTGGCAGCTGCATCTTTTGTTTGAATATCTGGAACAGCATAGCGAGGAACTATTCCCAAGGGAATAAGAAAGGGGAAAATAATGGATATTTTACGCGCCCCATGGAGAATGGAATATATAGATTCATCGACGGACGACGCTCAAAGAAGTTCTAAAAAAAACGGCTGTATTTTTTGCGTTTATCCGCAAGAGGATAAAGACGAGGAAAATCTTCTTCTATATAGAGGAAAATCCGCTTTCGTCATATTAAACAGGTATCCATACAGCACAGGGCACTTGATGGTTGTGCCTTATCGTCATACATCCGTTTTCGGATCGCTATCCGACGAAGAAAAACTCGAAACGATGTCGTTGGCTCAAACATCTGTATCTGTTCTTGGATGCACAATGCAGCCGGACGGTTTTAACCTCGGCATGAATATCGGAAGAGTCGCTGGCGCTGGAATAGACGCGCACCTCCATTTGCACATAGTTCCGCGCTGGAATGGCGATACAAATTTTATGTCCGTAACCTCGGAGACCAAAGTTCTTCCCGAAGCGCTCATAGTTACGAGAAAGAGAATACTGAAGACGTGGAACGAAATGGACATATCTTGAATAAAGGGCAATATTACACGATAGAAAATCCAACCGATTTTGAGGCCACGATAAGCCGCTCTCATTTTATTGCCTCTTTGAGGTTCGCGTCTTCCAGGGATAAATTCGAAGAAGAATTGAAAAAAATAGTCGCGTTATTTCCAAAGGCCACACATTATTGCTGGGCATATAGATTTGTCGCGTCCGGGCTCGAACATTCTTCTGACGCGGGCGAGCCCTCGGGTACGGCCGGGCGGCCTATTTTGGGCGCGCTAAAAAAATACTCTCTCTTAAATGTCATGGCCGTTGTGACAAGATTTTATGGCGGAGTGAAATTAGGGGTAAGGGGGCTCATCGCGGCTTATGGCGAAACCACGCTCGGGGCAATTGCCAATGCGGATATCGTGATTAAGGAACCGCGCGCCTCGCTAAAATTTTCATGTTCTTATGATTATTACAACTCATTCCTTTCCATCCTTCAGAAGTATCGGATAAAAATCGACTCTCTGTCGCCCACATTCGAGGAAGTTATTTCCGGTGAAATACTTATCCCCACGGCCGAACTTCCCGCGATCCTCGATGAATTTGATAACATGAGGACAAGGGGCAGCATGTTCAAATATTTCATAGGCGGGGAATGACCACTTTAATTGAGCACGTTCTCTTTCCATTTATTTAAGGAGCTACCTATCTCTTTTGGCGTTCTTGCCTCGAAGGAGACCGTGTCGCTCGAGTCGCCCGACATTACGCTCGCCTTGTGTGTTCCACGTGAAACATCCATAAAGATGCCCTCGCCGTTTAAAGATATGCCGATGAATTTACCATCGAGATACCAGTAGTGCGGGGCATCCCCTTCAGCGGAAAGAAATATTCTTCCCGTCTCGTCCTGTTCTTCGAGTATCATCGTTTGGCCTCGTGCGGGACGTATGATCTTCACCGTATTTGCGGATTGCGTCAAATCTTCCGGCGCCTGCATCCAATTTTTTAATTCGGGCGGCCATGCAATATATGATCTTCCATCTATATTTTTATGCAAAGCGCAGAGCGTCATTTGTGTGACGTTCCTTATCGCGAGATCGGCCGTAACTTGCGGGCAGTTTTTTGTCGGTATCTCGCCTGAAAGGGCGCATACTTTTCGGGCATATACATCCTTGGGGCGCGATAAATGATTATCGTGTTCATCCCACAGGTCGCGGGCAACTTCCAGTAATATTGGCGCGGCCGCTTGTAAACCCACTAAAGACGGATTGCCTTCGCCGGGAGGAGAGCCTACCCATATTCCTATCGTGTGTTTTGAGGTATACCCTATACACCAGGCGTCTCTCAGTCCATATGATGTCCCTGTTTTAAAAGCGAGCGATTGGTTTTTCTCCTGGAACAATTCCTGATAAAGAGGCAATAATCTTCGCTCATCCTGAAGAATAGAGGTAACCAGATAAGACGCCTCCGGAGAAATGACATGCCTTGCCGAGGACGGAGAATTTTGAGTCCACTTCGCCGGAGTATAGACGCCCTCCATAGCGAGAGCTCTATATGCCGAGGCCAATTCGATGAGCGTAGTCTCACATCCCCCGAGGATGAGTGAATCCGTATAGAATGACGCGGCTTGATTTATGTGTGAGAAGCCGAATTGATTCAAGAGGTTTTTTGCGCTCGTATAGCCCACTTTCCTGAGCACCCTCACGGCTGGCGCGTTTAAAGATGATGACAATGCCACGCGCGCGCTGACTGGTCCTCTGTAGGACATGTCGAAATTTCTCGGCGCGCTTCCCCTGAAAGCCAGCGGAGTGTCCGCCAAAAGGGAGGATGGCGTCAGTATCCCTCTTTCAAAGGCGGCCGCGTATATAAATGGTTTTAAGGTTGATCCCGGAGAGCGCAGCGCATCTCCGCAATCAACCTGCGCGTTCGGGAGCGATGTGCCATGCCTCGCGTTTCCGACATATGCTTTGACTGCCCCTGTTGAATTTTCAATTACAATACCAGAAGATGTTATTTTCCCCGGGTAGTAGATCAACGCGTCGCCTAATTTCTTTTCGAGAACGAGCTGTAGGTTTTTATCGATGGTCGATTTCACGATTGATTCACCGGGCGCAAGTTTAATGGCGTGCGTCACCGCCATGGATGCTTCGTTGTGAAATGAATATCTCCTGCCGGGCAGGTATTCGTTCATGGCGTTATCCAGATTTTCCTGGGAAATAATTCTTTTTTCGTAAAGCAAGGCAAGTTTGTTGTCGCGGGATTCTCTCGCTCTTTCCGGGAATCTATCGGGCCTTAATTTACTGGGAGAGGATAACATGGATATGAGCGTCACGGATTCTCCGAGTGACAGCATGTTCGCTTTCTTATTGAAATATGCAATGCTTGCCGCCTCTACTCCTCTTATATTGCCCCCGAACGGAGCTCTGTTGAGATATAGTTCCAGGATTTCTTTTTTGTTCATGTAATTTTCAATTCGCATGGCGGCCCAAAATTCCAGCAGTTTTGTATAAAGCGTCCTTTTTCTTGGAACGGAGATCCGTATCAATTGGCTTGTTATGGTTGAAGCTCCGGAGATGACGCGGCCTCGCCTGATGTCGGTGAAGAGCGCGCGAGCAATGGCAATTGGGTCAACTCCGTGATGTCTGAAAAATCGGCCATCCTCTATGCCTAGCGTTGCCGACTCTGTCCATCGCCCCATTTTGTCGAGGGAGACCGGTATGCACCATTCCTCGGACTTTGAGAGAGAAACGTTTAAAACATCTCCGTTCATATCGAGGACGAGCGGAGACGTTTCATAGTGTTTCACGTGAAACAAAGGGAACTGAGATGGTATATCCACACAATAAAGGAAGAGGATGGCGCTTATCGCCTGTGCTAAAACAATCGCTAAAAATACATTGCGCGCGCGTTTCATTATCTAATCTCCTCTTCCTTTATGCCGTTCATGCGCCCAATCGCCCTATTTTATGGTTATTTTTGAGGTTTCACCGATGCTGCGAGTTCCGGGAGAATACATTCCTTCCGCCGCTATCGGGGGCAATATGAAGGCGCCTGGCGTTACCGCCCGCATGGTGAATTCCCATTTGAATTCCTTGTTGTAGATGTAGTCCACGAAGAGCAGCAGTCTGTCGTCCCTCATTTCGGTGCGCGCGGAATACGAGTAGCCGGAATATTCGTAGGACGAATCATCGGGCGTCGTCAACCTGGGGTTTTCAATCTCAAGTCCTCCAGGGAGCGGGAGCGCGACCACGATGTTTTTCACTTCGCCGGCAAGCGGACGCAGGATGATCTGTGCGCGTACGCGCGAGCCATTTTCGATGATCGAGTCCTGGGTGATGGGGTAACCTTTCGAATCGTAGTAGGTTACGATTGCCTTGATGCCCGAGTCGACCGCTTCAGGCGTGGCATTTGGAACTCCATCCGATGCCCATGTCGCGTATCCGGTTCCATTTCCGCTGTTTTTGACGGTCACTTTATTTGTATCGGCGGAAATGCGCGATGTCATCGTCACGTCGCCACTCGTGCTCAAATCGTCCATGCCGTCGGCGGACATTGTGAGAAACGCCGTACCCTCGTCTTTATGGAAGGAGTAGAAGTTAGCGAGGCTCAACATCGTCCACCCTGCTTCCTGAGTGGTGTACCATTTGGCGGAATGGAACATCGAGAGTAATTCCGCCGCGGCTTTGAGAGTGTTTGGAGATGTCGGGTCTATTTCGTTCCACGCGGCGAGATAAAGCGCCTGTGTGCGCAACTGAGAGTCATAGTTGAGTTTTTCGGTTCCGTCTCCTTGCACTATCGGAGGCACGTTATCACCGAGCAGGCTGGACGCGGTTTTTTTATCGCCCGAGGCCGCGTATGCCGCGGCAAGTAGGATGCGGCCATACTGGTGCATTGATGACATGTTGTCCTTCAGATACGACATCCATGCCCTCGGGGCTTCGCCTCTTAGCGCCATGACATAAGCGGCATATGCCCTGACCGATAGGCTGGCGCCATAAACATATTTATCCTCGCCCTGAGGAGGAAGTGAAATTAAATATCTGAGGCTCTCCAGAGAAGCTCTCAGCGTTTGAACTGGGACACCCCATCCTCTCTTTTCCGCCTCGGAGAGGAAATGAGTCGCGTATACCGTATTCCAATCCAGCGCGTCTCCGCCGGGCCATGACGAGAATGTGCCATTATAGAGCTGCATCGATTGAATTCTCATTATAACCCGGGATATAGCGTATTCCATCTGTTCCCGCGTTGCGAGTCTGGGATCGATTTGCGCGGCCAGATCGGGAAGCGTCAGCAATGTCCAGCCGCTTGAAACTGTCTGTTCGAGACAGCCATATGGATATTCGAGAAGAAATTTCGCCATATCGGTAATGCCCACTACGGGAAGACCGGAGACTGTCACAACGGCGCGTCTTGTTCCGGGGAACCAGTCGGAAGGCAGGTCAAGTACGGATGATTCGCCTGGTTTGAGCGTAAAGAGCCCCATTTTTGTTATCCTGGGGTAAGGAGGTCTTACGGCTATGTCGATCGTCTGTTCCTGTGTGTTTTTGCCATACAGCGCGCGAAGAGATACGGTCGCGACGCCTGAATTATCATCGGCTTTTATCACAAGCGGTATTGCCGAGGGTTTTTCCCCGGCCTGAATGGCGATTTTTTGTTTGTAGGATTTACTCTCGGCTGCGGGTTTTCCGGATACTGACGCAAGCGAGAGAGGGCCGGTAAGCGTAAGTTCAAGCTCCATATCCAATGATCGGCCCGTCCTGTTAAAGAGCTGTATCTCCGATTCAAATACATCCCGCGGCGATAGAACTCTCGGTAATGTTATGTCCGTAACCACATCCCGGGCAATCGTATGCGTACTCTCCGCCGAGCCGAATGCCGCAGCGGAGGCCGCGACGACCATCAGTCTCCCCCGCCCCGCAAATTCGGGTATATCGAGAGTAAAGTCAGCCCTTCCGTTTTCATCGGTAGACACCCTGCGCACCAGGCTCAGGATTTTAAATCGGTCGGCCTTTACCGGCGACATCGACGCTTTCATCATGGATTCCATCGAGTCGTCGTATCCCCCCCCGGGCGTCAGGACTGAAGGCGCTTTGAGATAAAGAGGCATCAGCTCGGTATATATATCGTACGCCGAGAGCGTCAGCGCTCGTTTTTTCGTGTAGAACTCGTAGAAGTTTGGAGTCTTGTAGCGCGTCAATCCCAAAACGCCTTCGTCCACGAGCATTACCGCCGCTTCTCCTTTGACCCCACGCCCTGCGGAGTCTTTTATCTGAAGCGAAAAATCATTCGATCGAGCGGGCTCGATGCGATCAGGCGACGCAATTTCGATGGCTAGTTTCTTTTCGCTCGTGTCCACAACGATAGGAACGGCCCCGAAAGCTCTGTGGGCCGACCACGCGTCCTCCGGCATGACGGGTCGAATCATATGCGCCGTGACCCATGCGTTCGGCATCATGTCGCTCGTCACTTCGAACGAGAAAGATACGCTCTTGCCGCCCTCGGCGGACGTATCGTAGTGTATGATCGAGTTTGTTTCCACCGATAGCAGAGCGGTTCCTCCGAACGATCCGGAAATTGTGGCGGTCGCCCGCTCTCCTGTTTTGTAGGTATCTTTGTCGAGTTTTATCGTGAGAGTCTCCGGAAGAGTCGCGTCGCCCTCGTCGCCGTAAGCCCATCTGGAATCATACACATAAAAATGAAGAGCCGCGCTGGCTTCTCCCTTTGCGTCATCGAGAACGACGCTGTAAGAACCACCGCTCGGGAATGTCACCGATGTTTCCGCCCGCCCCTTCTCGAATTTGACAAGCGCCTTATCGAAAGACACTAGCGGCATATTCTCGGTGCGCAGCTCCGAACGCCGCGCGCCGTCGACGGTAGTGGTTATCCGGCGCGATCTTTCCTTATAGACGGTCAATGTGACGCCGTCGGTGTCGAGCGGATTGCCCGCGGTATCGATCACGGCGAAGGCGAAAGGCACTGGCGAATTAGTCACAAAACCCTCCCTGGGAGATTTTATGCCAAGCAGCGTCTTTCTCGGATAATAAGGAACGCTCACGCTCTTATAGACCCATCTGCCGCCGTCCTCTCTCACCCCCACCCTGAATGACGCGTCCAAAATGGATCCGGCGTTCTCTTTTATCGCCGGAAGCGTTACGCTGGCCATTCCATCCGAGGACAACTCGCCAGTTGCCTCTATGTTGCTGTGAGGGCTGAATTGTAGTCGGTAATCCGTGAAATAATAATCGGGCCAGTTCGGATGCGAATATTCCCGGGGAATAAACGACGTCTCTACCTCGTAGCTCAATCCCTCGCCGGCGGCGCCAAAAAGATACTCCGCGTATATATTGATCGCTGGCGAGTCTCCGCGAAACAGTTCCTTCACATCGCTTGACGCCGTGACATTTATCTTCGGCGGCGCGAAGTCCTCGACCCGAAATTCCCCAGCGGCTATAGGCGCCGTTTCTCCGGGGACATGGACGGAAGCGCGCCACGTTCCGGATGGCGCGGCGTCGCTGAGGCTGATGTCCGCCGATCCCATTCCCATCTCGGACAACATTACGGAAGAGGAGCTCCACTCCCTGCCCATTGAGGTGTAGATCTTGAGCTGAACGGGGAATGGTTTTTCCGGTGACAGGTCACCTGTCCTTATCAGCATCTGTATCGGCACAGTTTCACCGGGCCTGAACACGCCTCGCGGCGCATAGCAAATGCCCTGGTATTTGCCATTGAGATATGGAGCGCCTGTATACGCTTCGTTTCCTGTATTCCATATATTTCCGTTGAAACGCAGAACGGAAACGTCGTCTCCATTGCTGAGTATCGCTAGGCTGGGCCACAGATTCGGTTCCCAGTCTTCTTCGCGTTTGAGGAGATATACTCCGTGCTTATCCGTCAGGCCGGAAGCTATGATCTGATTGCTGGAAGAGTAGAGCTCCACTTTGACCCCTTCCAAAGGTTTTCCTTCCCTGAGAGAATTGGCCCAAACGAGCGCTGTATCGTCTCCCATCTTGACGCTTCCCGCGATATCAGTGACATTTATAATGCGTGTAGTTCTGGGCCAGGAGCCGCTATTGGCGGCCGTTATCTGAAAGAGTCCATGTTGGCCGTTCAATATCTTGCCTATATCCAGAGAATGTTCCGACTTCTCGTTGGGTTCGGACGATATATCGAAAGACTCTCGGTATATCTCCTTTGAGAGAGTTGAGATGTAGTAGGGCCATTCATCCCTTGTTATAAAAACTACATTATTATCGTAGACTCTGTCCACCGTTACATCTATCTTCTTGATATTGACGGAAGACAGCGGCATGAGCAATTCCTCGTTTGCCGGGGATATAAACCTCCCCTGCGACGTAAAATCCAGAGATGGGTCGTAGTCAGGGAAGACGAAAGACCTTTCCCAGTCGGCCGCAAGAGATCCTCCCCGCTTATCGTAGGGCGTCAGGCCGGCGCGGAGCTTGACGGTTATCAGTTCCCTCGGGGGAAAGTCCCCATATATCCGAAGCCCCGATCCGTCATTGCCTATGCTGAAATCCCCGGAGGGCGTTATTTCGATGAACGGCTTGGCTTTATCGACGTCCACCTCTGCCGTAGTACCTATAAATATGACGGATCCGGAGTAATCGTTCCCGACCCATGAATTGCGTATCTTAAGCGATACGTCCCTGTCAACCTTCGCATTGAAAGCGTTCTTCATGGACAACGGCCCTCGTTCGCTCGTAAGTCCCGGTTTTATGGAAAAAACGATGGGGGTCGCGTCAAGCACTGGCACTCTAAGGTAAAGGATATTGGAGGCGCCGGTGTTTTCGAAATAAAATTCGGTTTTATCTCCCTTTTCGTCGGTAATGCTCATGTATGAGTTTAACTTGGCCGGATTTACCGGAGCGTTGAACTGGAGCTGATATTTGACTGTTTCGTATTCCATGTCGGCGTCAGTCTGCCTCACATCCAAAAGCTCGAGAGGCGCGGTATTGAACGCGAACTCTTTTGCGCCGCCCAGCTGAACCCCCCTGTAGTCCTTCAGTTTCTCGGATACTACGGCCTTGAATTCCGTCGCCTCCTGGAGATGTCCTGATGGCAATTGGTAAAGAAAGGTCGAACGTGAAACCCACTTTCCTTGCCCGCTAATCGATGGAGTGAAAACGATGGGCATCGCTTTCGAGTCGACGCTCCTGCCCACGTCGTCGCTTGAAATTACGGGGGTGGAAAATGTGACGCTTATATTTGTGGGGCCGGATACGAGTCCCCGCGGAGAGAACTCCGACACCACAAATTTGTCGGCGGATTCTGCGGGCGTTCCTCCCCAAAGACGAAACGGCGCCAATAAGAAAGCGACCGCCAGAAACATTACCATGCGTACGCGCGTTGACAGCTCAGTTCTGTGCACCTCTACCACAACTCCTTTATAAGTTATTGAATCAGCGGTTCTTTAGTTTCCCGGCGCCTCATAATCCGAACCCATGAGCATTTTCCAGTCGACCTTATCATCGAGAAGGTTTGGACAGCTCATGTCCGGGTAAAACCAGTGACGTCCCAACCCCATCAATACCTGCCACCACTCGTTGGTGTCCGGCGCGGTGATCGCCCCTTCCGGCCCTATCCTTCTGAGCTCCCTGTACACGAGCGCGGTTATCTGGTTCTCGTCGAGACAGTCGGTCGTCTTGCCGAAAAACTCCATGACGTGTAAATAGGAACAAGCTCCGAGCTGATACAGAATATCCCTCCACTTCTCCTGCACGCGGGATGTTCTGGCGAGAACCACTTTGTTCTTCGCCCCCGCGTATTTGTGATTCACGATGAATAGAACGCTCTCCACATCTATGTGCCTCAGTTCCACGAACTTCTTTATAAGTGAGTCCGCAATGGGTCTGATGCGGGAGTTGCATATCTCGTAATCGAATTCATGACTTGCCTCCATAAAATTTCAACTCCTTTCCGCTTAACTAAAATATACATCAAAACGGGTTTTTTGTTGTAATGGTCAATATTAATCAAGTCGTTTGAACGCAAAAAATGTCATTTGTGGACTCTTGTTCAATTCTTTAAGCCGTCATTGCGAGGAGGGTGAATTTTCTGACGCAGCAATCCTTGCTTTAAGCCGTCATTGCGAGGAGGATGAATTCTCCGACGTGGCAATCCTGCTTTTGGGCGCGGATTGATGATTAAGGGATTGACTTATATTGATTAAAATAAAACGCAGAGGCCCATTTTGAGGGGTTTACGTTTTCGCAATGTCATTGTGTTGTGCGTGGGCAAATTAATTAATCTCCTTAATTTAAAAAGGCTAAATATGAGTTATCAATAATAACCAATGCCCGAATGAGGGTTTACAAGCATAATTACTGATGGTAAAATCTTTTTAATTAATTTGGACCAGGAGGTTTCGAAATATGCAGCACAGTAACTCAAATATCGTTAAAAAGACGGCAATTGCGATCATGTTCCTGCTATTTATAGCATTGGACATTTTGCCGGCGAGGGCCGCCGTTATCCCTGCGGCGAGAGCGCCCCTCAAAAGTCAGATGGCCGACGAGGACGCGGATGAAATTGTGGAGGCTGTAAAAAAGGCAAACGTGCTTTTTTTGATGGAGTCGACCGCCGCCATGAGCTTTTCCCCTAAGGGAGCGATGCCGGTCGTTATCATGAACCCGAAATGGAATTACGGCACGATGGAAGCCGCGGATTGGAAGAAAACAAAGGATGTTTACGGCTATGGCTTTAACGACGCCCAGAATCTGATGTCGCAAAGCACGTTCGGGATGGGCGCGCTGCCCGCGGCATGGAGCGGTCTATCCGTAATGAAGGGGCGCAATCTCTATGGCAAGGATATCGTGGGGAGCAACAACTACGTTAAATCCGGAGGAACAATTGAGGCGGATCTCGAAGCGAACAAGGACAAATATTATTTTCCATTCGCCGACCCCGCGCGCGCGATGTCGATCAAGGAGGCCTACTCGAACCAGAAAGACCCGCTCGAAACTCACTTTACGGGCGAGTCGCGCCCGTACGACGCCAAAACGCATTACCAGGCGGACTATACGGTGATCAGCAAATACATGGGCGCCTCCCAAACAGCTCGCTACGTCTATAATAACCTGGATAACGGCCCATTTCCCTACGCGCTCGTTTTCAAGGATCCGAAGTATTGGAAGACGGGATGGACCGGTTCGGGGAGCCCCGCGGCCGATGATCTCGTGCCCAACGACAGCAGAATGTATCAGGCAAAGCTGGCGCTGTGGCGTCTTTTGGAGGATGAAGACCTCTTCAGGAATATAAGAATTGGGCTCGCTACGACGTTTCTGTCGCCGGTCAATACGGCCAACGGATTTCCGAACAGGCCGTACGTCGGAAACGATCATCATACGGGCGGCAGCGACCGCACGGATTTCAACACAATTTTCAGGGTGAGGCCCTTCGGAGGAAATATCTATACTCAAAGGTACTTCGATTCGCAAAATAACTACTCTCCGGCGAATTACTGGGATTATAGCATGGATTCCAAGAGACCGGACGGCGCCATACCGGTTCCGCCAAATTTAAAAGATCGTTATTCGACGCTTCAATTCAAAAACGGAATACTTTTGATGAACATAACGGGACATCCTTCCGCCTGGGAGGGAATGCACGGCCAGTTTTTCACGATGTGGGCGAACACCCAGGTGGCGCCGAATTACAACATGGAGAACGACCCATACGGCTGGAAATCCGGATGGACCGATACGGAACGGTCGCTTTTCAAGCTCGAGAACAGGGCGTCCCTTCACGTTCCCATCGCCGATTACGATTATACGTGGCAGAAAAAGTACAATTACAAGACGTATGAGATGAAGCACGCCGACAAAATCAGGCTCTGGATAAACGGGCTCGCCGATATGAAGAGCGCCGGCCCCACACTTGCTGTGCCTTACACCACAAGAACCGACGCGAAAAGTTTCACGTCCAATACCGATAAGGAGGCCAGAAACTCCCAGTTTCACTATTTCAAGGATCCGGAGATCGGAATAGCCGGCACGTTCGCCCTGCCTAACGCCATATTCCCCGACCCGAATCCGAAATACGACCTTAGCCGCGAGGTCAATATCGAAAGAGGATCCCGGAGCGTCTGGTATTCGGATTCGGTCTCGAACACAAATTACATAGGATATCACAGGATCGACAAAACTCAGGATTTGGGCAGTTCCAAGGCGTATTTCAACGCCGGTTCGGGCGAGGCGGCAGGTTCGGTTATCGATTTTTTCTCCCCGTATATCTATTATAAAATCGCGAAGGAGGATATTGTAAGGAGGGGTTACGTCGCAAATTCCAAGGCGATGGGGCCCGAAAACCTCGTCGACCTGTCGTTTCCGATACGAAACGCCTGCGAGGATAACTGGCTCGTCATCATAGCGTCCGGAATGGAGATAGAGCCGGTGGACGACAAATCATACAGTTATAATTCGTGGGACGCCATAAAAAACCTCTACGAATATACGGACGCGAAAAAGAACAAAACCGGAAGAGGGCGTCTCACCCGGATGTCATACAAATGGGACGCGGGCGACGGCAGGAAGAAGCGCAAGCTTGAACTCATAGATCTGGAGCGCCCGATAAGGACGCTTGTAATCGGGATAGTCGCCGATCCTGAGGATCCGGAGATAAAAAAAGACCCTGTCCTGCGCGAGCAGGTGGGAAAAATGAGGACAAACCTTAACAGGATGGCGCGCGCCGGTCAGGGCGCCGATCCTTACGATAATAATTCCGACATAACCGCGTACTTCGCGGACGATGTGCCGTCGCTGATAGATGCCATCAAGGAGGCCATGAACTACATAAACGATTTCCCGACGGAACGCCCCGGCAAGGGCGCCGTGCCCTCCGCCCCCTCCTCCGGTTCTCCCGGGGAGACGCTCGACATGTACGCCTACAGCTACCGTGCGATGCGGTCCGATCAATGGGTTGGCTCGCTCTGGCGTTACGAGGCTTCGAGGGACAACGCGGGCAATCTGGTCATGACCCGCTCCTGGGAGCTTGGAGACAGCATCAGAAAGGATCGGGGAAGAAGGAATCTGAAATACTGGAGCGGCGCCTCCGGGCGTTTTGTCGACCTCATGGCCGGCGACCCCAATTTCATGAAGCTCACCGGCATGACGGACAAGAGCATGTCGTCGCACGGGCTGCCGCCTGGGTCATTCTCATCATACCCTCCGCACAAGGCTCTATACGCGTGGATGCAGGGATACGATCATTCCTACGCGAGAGGCATGGATTTCGAACGATCCAACATGCTGGCAGATATAGGGCAGAGCGCGATAACGCTTGTAAGCGATCCGCCCGAGATCGATTCTCTGCCCGGTCATATGGCGTGGGCAAAGCATTTGAGAGATAAAAACCTGACTCAGCCGCCCACGCTGTATCTTCAGACGAACGATGGCATACTGCACACGGTCGACCCGAAGAGCGGAGATGAAAAATCCGCGATACTGCCTCCGCCGGCGCTTTTGCCCGCAAGGCTCGCCACATTGAAGACTCGTATTTTTGAGAACAAGATGGAGTGGATAGACGTACAGGCGCCGGAGGGCAGCGGAAAGCTGAGGTCCAACCCGGTCTATACGCTCGACGGATCCCTTCAAAAGAGAAATTTCGACATGTCGTCTCCCCGCGACGGATCGGGATGGGGGACGTATCTTCTCGGCGCTCTCGGCAGGGGCGGCAGCGGGCTCTATATGCTCGACGTCTCCTCTCGCGGCAATCCGAAATTGCTGTGGTACAGGGAGAAAGTCGGAAACGCCATGGCGGCTATGGATAGTTCGTCGAACGAGCCGGTCATCGCGCGGTACAGTGACCTGAGCGGGTTCGAGAAGCCGTATATGAAGCTGGGATTCAACAGCCCAAGGCCTGGAATGGGCGTAACCGGGGGATTACGGGCTCGCGAACAACAGAACTTCATCGCTATGGCCGGCGGAACGCAGACCAACGTGGACTTGAGCAACAACGGACTTGAAGGCGCCACTCTGCTCCTGCTGGATCCAAAAGACGGCCGGGTGCTCAGGGAATTCGACAGCGCGCATCTCGGGCGGACATCCTCGAAAATAGGCGGAGGCGAGAAGGGGCCCGCTCCGTACATGGGAATGATGAACTCCGAGCTTACGCTGTTTCGGTCAAATATCAGCCCGTATCTGACCGGGCGGATATTTGCGGCCGACAACAGGGGAAATATTTTCCGCGTTTCCATGGAGGGCAAAGACGCGAGCGGCGCCGCCAGGCCTCTTGGCGTGAGCGGCTGGCGTATATCGACGATAGCCACATTGCAGGCCGACGATATCTCCGCCGCCAAAAACTCGCACAGCTACTCGATACCTCATGGACTGTCCGTGGGCAGCGTCAAGGGAATGATCTGGGCCTCGGGCGGCACCGCGGACTCTGCTGCCGGGCGAAGCAAAGACTACCCGAGAGGAGTTATCCCCAATGAGAGCCAGATGATCTTTGGCCTCCGCGCGGATATTGAAGGAGCTCCTTTTACGAGGGCGAAGATGAAATCTATTTCGTCGGGCGATCCGATGAGCTCGCTGACCTCCGGCGAGAACTATATGGGATGGTACATTCCCCTGATGAAAAGAAGCTCGAGAAACTTCAGGGAGTACGTATCGGCAAAGCCGGTTCTCATCAACGGAACGCTGTTTATCTCCACGTTTATCCAAAGGGGCAGACCGGAAGATGACGATTTGGACGTATGCGCGTTTAAAAAGAACATAAACGGGGATTCCCGTCTTTACGCTCTCGACGTGACGAGCGGCGCGGCAAATTTCTGGTCGGGGGGAGATAAATCCGGCAAGGCTAAATATATAACGTTGGACGGGGTCAGGATAACGGGAATTACGGAGGTTAAAAACGGCAATCGCAACAGTCTGCTCGTCAGCCTTGACAACCTGTCCGGCAATTTCGATCCGAAAGGCGTCGGTCAGAAGAACGTAAAGGGCATCGACGGCAGCCCCAACATGGTCGAGGTTACCGGTCTTCCGGCATCCGCGGGAGGTTCGTCGAAAGTTACGAGCGGAGATTCGGTGATACTTTACTGGTCCGTAGGTTAGGTGAAATATGAATCCGTGCGGCGATTTCCTCTTGCCGCCGCACGGATCATTTTACACGGCGGCAAGCTTCGTCAAAGGTTCCGAAGTTCATGTTTCAGAACCTTTCCGAGGCTGTCCGCTGGAAGTTCCGGCAATATTTTGGCCGATCTCGGAGCTTTGTAGTTGGGCAGCTTGCTGCGCCCGTATTTGATGATGTCGCTGGGGCGCAGCGTTGCGCCCTCCTCCAGGACTATATATGCCCTCGGATATTCGCCCTTGTTTTTTCGCGGCACTCCAATGACGGCGGCTTTGGCTATCTGGGGATGAGAGCACAGCACCGCCTCTATCTCCCCGGTATACACCGGCATACCCTCCGCCATTATCGTGTCGACGGTGGTCGATACTATCGTTATGTAGCCGGCCTCATCCAATCTGACAATATCCTGAGTGTCGAACCAGTCGTCGCGGAAACGCTCGGACGATATATCCGGCGCCCTGTAATAGCCTTTGGCGAGGGCTTTCCCGCGTATCCAGAGCCTTCCGTCCGTATCGAACGGCAGCAGATTTCCATCCGAATCGACCACCCTCGCGTCGAAACACGGCAATATTCTGCCCGACGTGCCGGGTCTGATTTCGCCTTCCGACGGAGTTACAGCGAGGACGCTCGACGCCTCGGTCAGCCCATAGCCGGAGAGTGGGCGGACGCCGAACACTTCCCGCGCGCGTTCGGCTATTCCCGGAATGAGGGCGCCGCCTCCGCAGAAGACAAGTTTTATTTTCGACATGGGAATTATATCTTTCCCGCGTCCGAGGAGTATGCTGAGCATTATCGGAACAGCGGGGATTATCGTCACCCCGGCCGAGCGTATGGCGGCAAGCGTGTTTTTGGGCGGCATGAACGACGGGAGGAGCACCTGCTGTATGCCGGAAGCGAGGGGCATTATGCCGCCGACCACGAAGCCGAGCGAGTGATAGTTAGGTATGGCGTTTAAGATGACGTCATCCTCGTTCATGTCGGATATGACTTTCATTATGGATTCGAGAAGCGTAACGATGTTGTCGTGGGTTATTGGTACGGCTTTTACGACTCCGCCGGCGCCGCTCGTATGAAACAGTGCCGCTATCGACGAATCCGGATCGGGAATGCCAGTTATGCCCTCTATTATCGGCACAGCATCGCCTAAGTCCGCCCCCTCGGCCGGTATGCCGGATTCCCTCAGCGCGTCCACTACCCCGGTTGCCTCCTTGCTCACTATTGCGCCGAAGACGTCTACGCTCTTCAGATATTCGGGAACGCTCGGATATTTGAGCTGAGGGTTTACGGGGACGACTGTTCCTCCGAGCCTCCAGACCGCGACGCAGCTTGCCAGAAGAATCGGGCTGTTTGGCATTACCAAAGCGAGCCTCTGTCCGGCCGAGAATCCGCACTTTACCAGATTCTCCTCACATTCCGTAATCATTTCATGAAAAGCGCCTCGCGACCACCACGCGCCCCGCCACCAGATGCACGGTTCCGCTGGGGCGGCGGCGCAGCCATGCATTATCATCTCATCGAGTCTGTTATTCAAATAAAATAGCGCCTCCTGGGTTGCCCGAATTCAAAGGAATTCACAGAAAAAGGGCGAGATACGCTCCCCAGGCCGAAGCGAAGGGCAGCAGGTTTTCCGGTATGTCGTATCTTGAGTGATACAGGCCATACTCCATTCCGGTTCCCAGGAACATCATGCAGGACGGTATCCTTTCCGCAAAATAGCAGAAATCCTCTCCTACGAGCAGAGGATTTTGGAGGAGGCACATGGCGTCGCTGCCCAGAAGGGCCGTTCCCACCTTGAATATATCCGATACGAGCTTGTCGTCGTTCATAACCTGCCCATAATCGAGCGTATATTCCACGGAGGCCGAGATGTGGGCCATATGCGCCATGCCCCGCACGACGTCCTCTATGCGGCGCCTGAGGAATCTGTGGGTTTCCCGGTCGACCGTTCGAAGCGTTCCCCAGAGATCCACCTCTTCCGCGATGACGTTGTAGACCTCGGCGGCGTCGATGCGTCCGAACGATAGAACCGACGTCTTCTGTGGATCGACCTCGCGGGTGATTATAGATTGAAGGGCTATCTGTATGAGGGCCGACAGGTAGAGCGGGTCGCTTGTCAGGTGCGGAGTGGAGCCGTGGCCTCCCTGTCCCAGGAGGCCTATATGCAGCTTGTTCGTGATCGCGGTTACCCCGCCTTTGTTTGTAAAGACCTGCCCGTAGGGAAGATACGGTACCCAGTGTACGCACAACATCCTCTCGATGTTGAATCTTTCCTTTATTTCGGCGTCGAGGAGGTATCGCGAGCCGCCCTTGCCCTCGTCGGCCGGTTGAAATATGAACACGACCGGATGTTTGAGCTGGGCTCTGTGGTCGGACAATAAAAACGCCGCGCCGAGCATTGCCGCCATGTGGGCGTCATGTCCCTGGACGTGCGATACCCTGTCGTCGTATGAGCTGAATGGGAGCCCGGTGTCCTCGCGAACCTCGACGGCGTCTATCTCCGTCCGAAACGCCAGAGCGCCTCCCGGCAGATCCGCGCCTATCTTTCCTATCACGCAGGTCGACAGGCCGAAGCCCTTTGTCACCTCCACACCCGGCAGCGAGGAGAGCAGGCCCTCTATTTTGCTCGAAGTCATGTGTTCCTCCATGCCGAGTTCCGGAAATTGATGAAAACTCCTTCTCCACTCGACGAGGTCGCGGGCTATGCCCTCCGCTTCAGCCAGAAGTTTGATTCCCGTTTGGGACGCCGTTTCAAAATCCAAAGTCCTCATGTCCTAACCTTCGAGCCAGCGGCGGAACGAAGCGGGAGCGCTCCACGGTTCCAGTCTCATGGACGACGCGAGTATGCGGCCTTTACACCAGCCGTCCGCGGCGGACCGCTTTCCCTCGAGGCTCTCCTTCGTCTCCCAACATTCGTCCCCGGGCGATTTGGCCTCCATGGCCAGGTTGGGGGACGAGTATCCCCATACCCACTCCTGGGAGCCCGATATGAGCGGGTTGAGTTTTTTGCGGAACGCGACCGACTTCTGCGGCGCGCCGCTCGTGGCCGACTTGTATTCGCTGTCGTACGGCAGTATGCCGAACCCTCTTCCCACTCCTCCTCCCGCGTGTCCCGGAGGCAGGGCTATTTTGTCCCCGAGTATCGGGGCGGAAGCGCCTTCCGCCAGCATGAACGAGTTTCCGTTCGAGGCCCTGTTCAACATCGTCTTGAGATAGATATTGCCGAAGAATTTGGGCAGCGCCAGGTAGGATGGTCCGTGCGGTATATAGACTCCGTGTATCGGCACGTTATGAACGATGTTCCCCTCCAGGGGCACTTCGACGACGTTGCAGCCGAGAGCGCGGAGCAGGTGTTCAGTGCCGTCCCCTCCGAGCGTCAGGGTTTCATGCCTTACGACGGCTATGTTTACTTTGCCGCTGTCGGTGATCGGTTCGCAAAGCCTGGGTTGGGGAGACCAGTTTGAGCTGAGGTTCGCCAGCGCGCTGAAGATCGCCCAGTTGACCTGATAGTCCATGTTCATGAGCTGAAGGGCGGCGGATTTAATCGACAATGTCGAACGGGTGGCTTCCTCGAAGAAGAGATCGGTCAATAAAGGCGCGTCCCTGTCCAGTTTTTTCGGAATGGATCCAATGGGTACTATGGTGAACTGTCGCCCCGCCTCCCGGTCCACCAGCTCGTATTCCCTGTCGTTCAATACCGACCGGAACAGAACGGAACGAATCGCGACGGAGTTGTTTTTCTGGAAGGAGTTCATAACTTCATTGAGCGTGCGGACAGTCAATGTGGAGGATGAATCGCTGTATAGCGCCGGCGTAATCTCGCACTCCAGCCACTCGGGAAGAAGAAAACACTCCTTCGGTATGCGGAACGGCGAATCCTCCGTCCATCGGCCTCCGAGGCTCGTCAGTATGAGGTTGAGGCAATCCGGGCTCGCCGCCTGCTGAAAGAGCCATCTCGTATTGGCCCGTCCGTCGCACAGCGTTGGATCCAGGAGCGTGACCGGCTGATTGCAGATCAATTGGAGCAGCCGGAGGGATATTTCATCGACGTTGCCCAAAAACAGCCTCAGTTTGTAGCCCATATTCCT
>JAITOL010000169.1 GCA_031289955.1 Synergistaceae bacterium | reverse complement strand
GACGGGCCGAGTCGGGTCAGGATGCGAAGGTAATCGAGTTTTTTCCAGGAATCGAGCCTGACGCGCCTCCATAAATTTTCCACGTCGTCCCATGTCACGTCCGCTTTTTGCAGGATTTTACCGAGTTTATCGAGCGCGTCGCCGCGATATTTCGCTTCAAAGTCAGGAAGGGAGCCATGCTCGCCCGAGTTCGATTTTTTCGACGCGCCCCGCGTCGACCACTCCGCTATGAGCGCGCCAAATCCGACTACAACAGTCACGAAACCCAGGACGAGCAGGGCCATAGCGGGATAGAGCATGGAAGAGGAGATGAGGTAAATTGCTGATTGAAGCATTGCTCCTATATTCATCGCGGTTCGCTCCCATAGCCTAATATTTTTGAAGCTTTTTCAGCTTTTATTGATCTCCCGATTTGCAGTTTGGAGCACAGAAATCCAATGGCGAACAGGGATAGTATCGTCCCGAACGTCATGGCGGCGGAGGCCGGGTTGGAGGTTCTCGCTTCCCCTGAGTAGACGGCAAGCCGATATATCCTGCTGATCTCGGCAAACTGCGGCATTACGATGGCCGAGATCATAAAATAGGCCGCTATCAATATCATCGCGGTTCCAAGCGACGCCGCCCCCTCCTGCTTCGTCGCGCCGGACGATTGCCCCAAAGCAGCGGCGAGCGCGCTCACGGAGGCGAGCGCCGCGAACGCGGCGTAAAGGCCCGCCATCGCGAGATGTGTGCTGTCTGGGAAATAGAGCGCCAGGCACGAGGCGGACATCAGAATGACGCTGGCGCACACGGGGCACGGAATTATGAGCGCGAACCACGCCCTGCTCGGATGGCATCCTCCGCGCTCCGGCTCGGATGAGACGTTCGTTTTGAGCAGGATCAGGCCCCAGACGAATATAAAAACCGCGGTGAGCCAGTGGAGGGTCACGCCGCTCTGCCACAACGGCTGGAGAATTTCGTAGTGAGACAGGATGTTCACGCGGGAGACGAACGCCGACACCGCGGCGAATAGCGCGGCATAAGCGCTGAGCACGCCGAAAGACGCCGCGATTTTCCGCCGCCAAGACATCCCGGACAAAAGATACGCCCAGCCCAAACCAGCCTTGACGGAAAACGCCGCCATAGAAATGAACATGCCGAGGATGAGAGTTTTGAATTCCATGGTTTTCTATTTAAAACCTCGCGTCGAGCGTCACGTAAAACGTTCGGCCCTCCCATGGGTAACTGGGCGTTCCGGCATAGGATGAATCCGCTTCGTCGTATACCCTCAACCCGTTCATCTCGTCGAAGACGTCGTTCACTCCGACAGTTAAACCCACCATGTCGCTGATATCGTACTTCAACCCGAGGTTGAAAACATTGCTCGATTCCACATAAGGATAGGTGCTTCCGTCATAGCGACCGCCGACAAAGTAATCCCCAACATATTGATACTCCGCGAAGACGGAACCTCTGTTGAATCTATGGGTCAGGCGTGCCGTCATATCCCACTCTGGAAGGTATCGCCTTCTTCTTCCGTTCGTCGCTGGATCGTTGGGCGTTATAGTTTCGCTGTCGGTGTAGGCGGCCGACAGGGCGAAGTTCCACCTCTCCCAGTCAAGCGCCGTCGCGAATTCGAGCCCTTTTATCTTGGCTTTCCAAACATTTTCATATCCTACGGCTACGTAATCAATCAGATTGTCGCTTTCCCGCAAATATCCAGAGAGAGATGTGTTGACGCGAGCGTTTCCAAGCGGTGCGACAGTACCGTTCCACGTCACTCCGGCGTCGAACTGTTTCCCGGTCTCTGGTTTCAAGTCGGGGTTTGGGGCAATCCAATTCGCTTGGTCTCCTAAGCGCTCGTACAAGGTTGGCACGCGGGCGTAAGTACCGTAAGCGGTCTTGAACATCAGGCCATTGGAGAGCTCCTTCGAGAGGGCTATTTGCCAGGTGGTTTTCCCCTCCCCGCCTATTTTGCTGTAGCGCAAGGACGGGGTGAACAACAACGTCCCTTTCTCATCGATGATTATCTCGTCTTGCAGGTTAAAGTTTAATTCCTCCAGGTTCAATTTCAACTGTACCTCTGTATCAGTGCGCTGGGTATATTTTTCGTTTATATATTCCCCTACTGCGCTCACCATCTGGCGTTCCCCAATTGGCATCTCTCCGTGAAGCGCGAGGGCGGTTCGTTTGAAGAGCAAGTCAGTATTGTTATTATTTGGATTATAAGGAAATGATTCCACGTCGCTGGCCGCGTCACTGTACGAGATATCCCAGCCCCACTTCAGCGAACCGTACGTTTGAGTGCGGCCCAGCGAGACATCCCACCTGGTCCAGTCGAGCAAATTCGGTCTGCCAGGCGCCTCAATAGGAGCCGGCCTATAAAGGGGAGCTGAATCATTATAGAAATCTTGCAGACGCCGGTTATACGCAAAGCGGGCACGCCAGTGTTCATCGTTCCACTTCAGCATTAAATCCACGTTTTGCCTGGCGATTGAACTCCGCTTCTCAGTGTAGTCGTCCGTGGGGTCGGTACGCGTGCTATTGTCATGCCAGTATTTAAAATTGCCGTTATATGACTCGAAGCCGATTGAGCCGAAAAGGCTGCCACCTCCGAGAGGGAGGGAATGAGACGCCGTTGTGGTGAGCCGTCCGTACGAGCCCACGCCCAGCGACAGTCTCGTCTCAGGTTCTGTTGGCATCTTCGTCACGATATTTATAACGCCGCCCATTGCCTCGTTGCCAAAGCGAGCTGGCACGAAGCCCTTGTAGACCTCAATTCTCTCGATCTGATCGATGGGGATCCACTCCAGTGCGTTTGGGTACATCAAATCCTCGGTTAAAGCGTAGGATATTCCGTCCACGTATGTTGCGGTCTCTCTTTGATGAGCGCCGCGAATCATTGGCATGTTGGATCCTCCAGCGCCTTTTACGATCGACACGCCTGGAACTCGCGAGAGGATCTCCGCAAGAGAGAGACTCTCTCCCTTGAAATCATCGGGGCGGATAACCGTCACGGTACCGGGAGACAGGTATTGATCCTCTGAGATCACGACAGAACTGATGACCTTCTCCTCCGGGAGATAGACCATCGCGAACGACCTCGGCGCGCATGAAACAAGAACAATTGCGGCGATAATGAAAGTGCGTAAAATTTTCATCAAACACAACAACCCCTTTCGCCTGACGGCAGGATAAAATTCATATCGCGCTCAAAGCCGCCCTCAAGTCGCCATCTATCGGGCGGCCGCTCGCGTTATCCAAAACCGCCAAGAACCTTTGGGCGCGGCCGCGATGAAAATGCCGTATCAGCGCGGCCCCGACCAAAAGCTGTCCGGTCGGCGGTTTTTGTAGTCATGTTGCGTCGGGTGATGGATTGGATGGGTGTTGTGACAGTCCTTTTTGAGGTATCAAAAAGAACCCCATGCGCCCGCGCGCAACAAGTCCTAACAAATTCCGACCGGTTTCCTGACTCTCGTTCATCCTACTCCCGCGCCTTCCCATTCTTTCGAACAGTGACTTATATGCGGTTTCGTCCCGATTACAGTGACGGGGTCGCTCTGGATTTTCACCAGATTCCCGAGTACCGGAATTTTTATTATGTATATGTATTATATTAACTTATATTTGTTTTGTCCATAGATAAATTCGTCCGATTCGCAAAATTTTAATTTTCAATGTCAGTCGCCTCCCTCCAGCATCATGGTCGCGCCATAAGCCACTGTATACTGCGGGGCTTCCAGCACACGTACCTCGGTCATGAGTTCGTCCTCCAGCGCGTTTGCGAGCGCCCGGTTTTGCGCCGGGCCGCCGTCGATGTAAATGGCGCCGCCCTCGGAGGAACTTCCAAGCAGGCCCGCGATTCTGCGGGCTACGGACGCGTAGAGCGCCCCGGCGATGTCCTCTTTTTTTATTCCTCGCGCCATGAGCGAGACTATTTCGCTCTCCGCGAACACCACGCAAGTGCTGTTTATCTCGACATCCCCGCTCGCGGCCTCGTACAGACGGTCGAAGCCGGACAAAGGCGTGTCGAGAAGACGGGCTACGAGCTCGAAAAAACGGCCTGTTCCGGCGGCGCATTTATCGTTCATCCTGAAATCCTCGACCCTGCCGTCACTGCCCAAAAACAAAACCTTGAGGTCCTGACCTCCGATGTTGACTATAGTTCGCGCCTGACGCCCGCTCATCTTGAAAGCGCCCGCCGCGTTCGCCGAAATTTCGTCAATGTATCTATCCGCTGACGGGAAAAGTTTTTTGCCGTAGCCCGTCGAGGCGACGGCGGAAATATCGCCCCGCGTCAGGCCGCAGGCGGACAGGCCGTCATTTATCAGGGAACGGGCCACATTCTCCTGTCCCGGCGCGGTCGGCGCCACGCCGCGCCAGATCGCGCGGTCCCCTTTGACGAATATCGTTTTTATAGAGGTGCTTCCCAGGTCGAGCCCTACCGCGACGCTCATCTCAATCCTCCCTAATGGTCTGGCGGAACGCCTCGAGCCGCGTGTTCAGGTTTCGGCTGTCCTCGCCGGAGTAATCCGTCTCCAGGCGGATGAATTTCAGTCCCCGATCCTTCAATTTGGTCTCTATTCCAAAACTTTCGAGATCGTAGGGATGACACCCCTTGAGCACGTGAAAAACCACTCCTTTGAATCCGGCGCCCTTCATCCGCCCCAGGATGTTGTTGATCCTTCTGTCGTTGTCTATGAACGTCGGACAGACGCAGCCCTGATGATAACTCTGGCTCATCGCGGACATGAGGCCGAATTCCGACTCGTCGCCGCACGCTACGGATCCCGGAAATATCCGTTCCGACGAACAGAGGTCGTCCGATACCACTTCGAGCCCGGCTTCTTCCAGGAGGAACGGGATTTTGAAATTTGGGAAAAATATCGGGCTTCCGGCGAGGAAAACTTTTGCTCCCCGGAGCGCGGGCGTCATTTGTGAATTCGCCGCCCTTTCCGCGGCGGTCGTCCAATTTTGCGGGGAGTCGCAAAAAAACACGCCCGTCATCAGCATGAACCAGATCGAGGACAGCCGTCCCTCTCTTCTTAAATCTGACAGCCTCACGAGAGCCTGCCACGCGCGCCGGTATATCGCGACTGATTCGGCCAGCGCCGCGCGTTTAATCCTCCGCCCGTCGGACGTGAGAAATTTTTTAAAATTGTAAATTTCCTCGATCCATCTCCGCTGACCGTCGTCCCTGTCTTTCAGATGGGGCAGTTCGAGCCAGTGGACGCGGATGGAGTCGGGCTCGCCGGCAACGTCTGAGATCGCGAGCATCTCGGGGAATTTCACGACCCAGTCGCACGTAGTGGGCAAAACCCACGGGCTCTCAGAGGACGACTGAGCCAATTTCGCCGCTCCGATAACCGAGCGAAGCATCGGGCACGCCAGCGCCGGGAGTCCGCGCGAAGCCAGGTTGCACGCGGCGTTCGATCCGCAGAAAACCTTGAACGGATGGAACCCGGCTGCGTGTATGAGCTCGAGCGGGGCCTGAACGCAGAGCAGCTTGATCGTCGTCAGGCCGGTGCGCGTTTCCGCCGCCTCCGGCGTCATGCCGCTCTCCGCTAATTCCAGGAAGTAGTCGAACTCGCGCGTGTAGTCGGCCCTCGACCTCAGCGTTTCGAGAACGCGCGCGGTCTCGGACGAGATTTGATCCGAAGTTTTTTTAAAGATTCGCTCGTTTCTCGCGTTTGTCACGCCAGAGGTCATGATTTTTTCCTCGAATCCGCCGCGTAAGACCGGGACGACAAAAACAGCTTGAATTTTAAAAACTTCAGGCCGATCGCTCCGTCCGCCGGGCACGACTCCGCGCACTTGGCGCAATCGAGACACTCGTCCGTCTGCACATCGGGCGACGTCCTCTGCCTGTAAACATCTTCGATATCCATAGGGCAGACCCTGCGGCAGGTTCCACAGCCGGTGCAGGCTTCGGGCAATTTAAAGAGCCGGAGCGCCGTCAGTGGTTTTAAAATATGTATGAGAGCCAACAGCGGGCAGAAGATGCAGAAAAACCTGTCCTTGAAAAACATGCCGACGAGCATTATGCCGGTTATTACGAGAAGGGCGATTGAGAACCCGAGCGAGACTCCGTTGTCGAAGTTGAGCGCCAGGTATCGCGTTTCGCCCGCGAAGAGGGGAAGCAGGGATTTCCCCGGGCATATGTCGCAGAACGGCAGGTAAAAATCCTCGTGCAGGAAACCGAGCGTGGCGAGCGGCGGCAGTATGGCTATATAGGCGAGAAGCCCGTATTTCACCATTGCCATTCGGCGTTTCATCCGTTGCGTTATCTGCCGCTCGCGCACGCCGAGCTTTCCGCGAAGAGCCGAGAGCCAGTCCTGCACGAGTCCGAACGGGCAAATCCACCCGCACCAGAGTTTGCCGAGCATTGCCACGAGAAAAACGAACAGGGCAAACCATGAGAGAGCCGTCATCAATCCGACTCCCGTCAGCGCGCCCATGCCGAAACCTATGTAACCCTGCAGTCCCATCAGGTAGCAATATCCGCCGCAACCGGGGACGAACGGACAGGCGAAGCACGGCAGCGCGGAACCGAGACGCACGCCGAAACGCCCTCCGTACATCAGTATTAGAAACCCCAGATGCTGCGTCACGCTCCTGATATTGCGAACCTTCATCTCGGCTTGAACCTCCGTCCCCATACCGCGACAAACCCGAGGCTTATAAACGCTGTCGCCAGAAGGAGCGCGAGCCCGCCCCATATATTTGTCTGTCCGTAAAACGCCCTGTATACCGGAATATAGAAGCTCGCGACGCCGAGACCGTCCGGCAGAGCCGCCTCGAAAACTATATCTTTTTTCGACCTGTAACCTGATCTCGACAACGTCTCATCATGGGGCGGGATATATATGTACGCTCCATTTGCGTCCGCTTCGAGCTCGCCCGCCGATGACCGATTTTCAAAGACTTTCACCGATAACGCCGCCGGGGCGCATTTGACCGATATCGGCGTTCCGGTCTGGGCCCGATAAAAATTTTCCCCGGCCACAAGAGACAGGCCCGGCCACTCCGGCGCCGCCTCGACGCGCAGGGCGTCGGGGTCGAATTTTCCCGATTCGCCGTAGCCGTAGACGACGGTTCCGGCGTAATATCTCCTGCCGCCGAAACTGGCGCCGGCGCGTATCTCGATCCGCTCGGCGCGTCCGCTGTAAACCGTCACCAGCAGGGGGTTTGAATCGCCCGCGACGCTCTTTCGAAAGACGTCCGGCGGCCCGTACGTCCGCGTCTGTGACGTCCCATGTCTCACGGAGGATACGCAGAATATATCGACGTCGGTCGGCATTTCGTGTCCGCCAGTCATGTGCAGCTCAAAATCGAAGCTCATTCCTCCGTCGCGCGTCTTTTGCGAACCGGCCACGCGCCACCACATGGAATCCGGCTCGCCTCCCCACGCGGTACAGCTAAGGCCGGTATGAAAAATCATTATTAAAAACAACGGGAACACTTGAGAAATGATCGTCCGCATATCGAGATCAACCCCGTATTCAAAAATTTTCGAGAAGCGCCCAAATAAAAAAACCCGAATCACAAATTTGTGATCCGGGCAGCCCATTTCTGCGCGATCTTTATATAATTTTCGGCGAACCCTCAGCCCCCCGAGGTTTCAAACCGTGCGTACAGGTAGGTCTTCTGGCTCGTCCCCTTTTTCGCGGCCTTCCCATCTTACGCGAGACAGTGACCGTAATGAAGCGAAAAAGTCCACCCTTGATGGGCGGAAGGACTTACAGCGATGGGTTCGCTCCCGGTTTTAACGGGATTCCCTATTCTCTCCACAATATATAGAGCACCTGAACGAAATCATTTTAACCCGAGGGAATTTTTTGTCAAGCTGCGACTTATTCAATGCTCGCGTTGACAGCGTTTTAAAAAAGTGATACTGTCGACGGCAGTTAAATCATTAATGAATATTGTTTCGCAATGTTTATCATCAGGGAAACAGGTGAAAATCCTGTACGGACTCGCCGCTGTAAGAGATGAGTTTTCGGCCGGCCGACTTAAAAACTCGGCCGTGTCACTGGGGAACCGGGAAGACTGCCGGAAACAAAGACGCTCAAGTCAGAAGACGAGCATTGCGGAGGACTGTCGACGATTCAGCGAGCCACTGAACGTTCACGGCTTATTTCGCCGTTTGTGTCAGCGAATTAAGTTATGAAGGCCTCCCTGAACGGGGTCTTCATTTTTTTTGTCGGGGGGTTGATGTGTTGAGATATGGAATAAAAAAAATTATTTGCTTTGCGGTTTTCGCTGTTTTTTGCTTTCCCGCGCTTCCCGCGTTTGCCTCAGACGGAGGACCCATGCGCATATTGTCGATAACGCCGGCCGGAACTGAAATTTTGTACGAGCTGGGCCTCGGCGACCGCGTCGTCGGAGTCACGAAATATTGCAGCTGGCCTCCGGACGCCCGGCTCAAACCGAACCTCGGCGATATGATGCACGTCAATATCGAGGTCGTGGCCGGTTTTTCGCCGGATATGGTTCTCATCTCCAATATGAACTCTCAGATCGGAGAGCGGATAGCTTCGATGGGATACAAGGTCGTTACCGTATATCAGGACAATTTCGACCAGATTTGCGACTCGATGATACGAGTCGGAACCGAGTGCGGAGTTCCGGAAATAGCCTCGTCCCGCGTCGACGAACTTCGTAAACTTGTCGACGCCATATCGATAGACCCCGCCGGCGGAACGCGGCCGCGCGTTCTGGTGACTGTCGGAAGGGATCCGGCCGATACGGTTTTGAAGAAAATTCACGTCGCGGGCCGCGGATCGTTTTACAACGACCTTATCACCAGGGCGGGGGCCGAAAACGCGTATAATCAGAATGTGCCTTATGCCCAGATATCGCGCGAAGGGCTTCTGCGGATCGACCCGGACGTGGTGATCGAGCTCATAGGAGAGAACGGTATGGACGTACCCACAGGAGAAATAGCATCGCAGTGGAAGGCTGTGGCGGATCTTCGGGCCGCTCAGGAGGGCCGCGTTTCCGTGATCAAAGGAGATTTTACGCTGAGGGCCGGCCCGCGATACCCTAAGATACTGGACGCGTTCATCAGGGCAGTACAAAACGGCGAGAGCGAGATTTCGGAATGATCGAGAACGACAATCAAAGCCCGATAATCGGGATATCGGAGTTGACCATATCGCTCGGCGGTAAAAAGATTTTGCGCGACGTGTCGTTCGATGTCGGAAGGGGCGAATTTCTTTGCATCGTAGGGAAAAACGGCGCGGGGAAAAGCACTCTTTTCAAGTGTTTATGCGGAGTTTATAAAAATTTCGAGGGAGAATTGAGGCTCGCCGGACGCCCGACAGACGCCATGAGAGCGCGCGAACGCGCCAGGATAGTCGCGTATGTGCCGCAGAGCGCTCCGCCCGACATGCCATACACGGCTGGCGAGTTCATGGAAATGTCGCGCTACGCGTGGAGGAACGGGTGGAGCGGCTCGAAATCCAGCGACGAGAGGGCGATAGCTTCGGCCGTCGCTCTCGCTGGTACGGGGGAGTTCTCGTCGCGCAGGATGTGCGATCTGTCGGGCGGAGAGCGGCAGAAGGTGATGATAGCCTCCGCGATAGCGTCCGAGTCCGACGCTATTTTGATGGACGAGCCGACGACGTTTCTCGACTACGCCCATCAGGTCGAGACGATGGAAATGATGTCGCGCGTCAACCGCGAAAGAGGCGTTGCGATGCTCGTCGTCACGCACGACGTGAACATCGCAATCAGGATGTCGGGGCGGGTGGTGGCGATCGCGGGCGGCCGTGTCGAGTGGAGCGGCGCTCCCGATGAGCTGCGAGAACCGGCGAGGCTGCGTTCCATCTTCGGCGTTGCGTTCGAGCAATACTTCCCCGTCCTCGGAGACGCTCCTCCCCTGCTTGCGCCCGTCGGGTTCTGAAAAAGCTATGAAGAAGTCGTACATCGGTTTATTTTTCCTCGCCTCGTTCGCTGTGCTCGCTATCTGCCCATGGATAGGGGTGCAGGGCATATCGCCCTCCGTTATATTCGACGCGGCGAACGATCCTACGGGGCAGGAGGCGCGGATTTTCTGGCAAATTCGTGTGCCGAGGGTGCTGCTGGCCTGGTGTGCGGGCGCTACCTTCGGCGTCTGCGGCATGGTGTTTCAGGCATTGTTTCGCAACCCTCTGGCCGAGCCGTCGCTGTTGGGCGTATCCTCCGGCGCGGCGCTCGGGGCAGCCGCCGTCATACGCCTCGGACTTGCCGGAAGCGCTTCCAGCTCCCCCATGATGGCGGTCGGCGCGTTCATCGGCGCGATGCTGACCATAGCCATAATCTCAGGTTTTTCGAGGATGGCCCGCAGCACGAAGGACGTGACTCTGCTTTTGGCTGGCGTCGCGATAAGCGCGTTGTTTTCGAGCCTGATAATGGTGTTTCAGTACACGGGCGGCGCGTCGGAGACATACAAACTGCTCTCATGGACTATGGGCGGGATAAACGTCGTCGGAATCGAGGAAGGCGCGAGAGCTATACCGTCGCTCTTGATCTCAACGGCCCTCGCGGTGTTTTACTCGACTGAGCTGGACCTGATAACGTTCGGAGATGAGATCGCGTCCACGAGGGGCGTGGAGCTCGAACGGACGAAACGGATACTGTTCGTAGGGATGTCGGTCGCCGTGGCTATCGTAGTGGCGAACTGCGGCCCGATAGCGTTCCTCGGTCTTATAGCCCCTCACATAGCGCGCATGGCCGCAGGCCCGAGACATTTGCGGCTAACCATGCTCACCGCAGCGGTCGGCGGCGCCGCTCTCACGATATGCGACACCGCTGCGCGGACGTTATGGGCGCCGGCCGACCTCCCGGTAGGCATAATCATATCGTTTCTCGGGGCCCCGTTTTTCCTCTGGCTGCTGTTCGGCTCCAGAAAAGTTTAGAACATCGTCTTTATTATCATATCGGCTCATTTTTTCACCCCTCCTCCACCATAATACCACCCGCCGCCAAAACCGCCGCATGATATAATCCGCACCGGAGAGGCGCGAACAGCAATTTCGCGGCGCTATTTGGCAATGGGGAAACCTCCTCGAAAGGAGGTGACCTGCCATGAAAGCAAAAAGAAAGAGCCAGCTCATTATCTGGCTGACCCTTTCAATTCTTCTCGGAGCCCTGGCTCGGCTCCTTGAAGCGTTGGCGGATTTACTCCGCCTGCTTGGTAGGTTCACACGCAAATTATATCACCCCGTCCGATATTTTCAACGCCAGCTCACCGCAACCCTAATTTGCGGTAAAAAAAATAGCGCGCCTTTATTATAATTATCGCAGGATGATATCGGCGATCAGCCAGCCCTTGCCCGTTTTCCAATAGATGAAGGTCGACGCTGTGGGAAAACGATATTCCCGCTTATCCCTGTAGACGCAATAGACATAATCCACGTCTATTGCCATGCAGGACGGGGAGAATTTTCGGAAATTACTCGTTTGGCCGTCGGCGAACGCCACCCGGGTATGGTCGGTATAGAATATGGTTTCCATATTCCGCAGGGAAGCGTAAATGTGCGACTGTCGCAAAAGCCTTTTGGACAGCGCGGCGAAAGTAGTGTCCCGGGAAGTATACATGGAGTAAAGTTTCGCGTCGGCCAGGGCCATTTCCCGAACTTTTTCCTCCTCCGGCGGAGCGCCTGTGGGTGATACGGCGGCCCAATTTTCCCCGTTTTCCTCATGCCACTTCACTTCCAGTAGATTGCCGTCAAAGCCCTCCGCGAGAACCTCGGGCTTTTTGTAAAGACCGCTTATCCTGTATTCCCGCTGGGTCGGCCACGCGCCGATCTCCGGCGGCAGATTGGACAGCGCCGGATAGGGCAATCCTTCTTCCGCGACGGATGACTCAGGCGGGGAAGCGCCGTTTATTCGCACCAACGCGTCTGTCGGCGCAATGACTCGCAGGTCGCCGTAAATCGGCAAATGGAGTTCCACATTCGCGGCTTCCCAGTGTCCAAAACGCCCGCTCAGGATTTTTTGTAAAGTCATCGTCGCCAGCGTTTCTCCGCCGGATTTGAATAAATAAATTTCCCGTCCATCCCCGAATTTTCCCTTGGAACGCTGATAAACCAACTGGTCTTTGCTTAAAAGTTCCCTGATAAAGCCGGCTTTATCAGCCGGGGTTTCAAACAAGCCCGGCGTCGCCGCTTCCTTCGTGAACAAGAGGGGAAGCCAGCCTTCAACAGCCGGCGCGAGGTAAACGGACAAAACCTGATCCGGCAGGCTGTATTCATATTCGTCCAGAATCCGCCACAGATAACCCAGCCCCGCGCCGACGGCCACAAAAACCAATGCCAGAAAAAAACCATAGACTCGCCAAAAGACCGATCTCCGCTTTTTTCCTCGCGCGGCGCTTCCCTGTTTCGCGGTCGCTTTGCCGGTGTTCCGCGCCCCCGCCTTTTTGCCGCCGCACTTTTTTCGCTAATTTTTGACGGTATGCCTACTCATCGGCTTTATTCCTCACCACGAGCGCCGTTGGTATATCCCGGGGGCCGTAGAGCGAACAACAAACATTGATAAGCTCCCCGTCACGATACATCACAGTGGAGGAGCCCCCGTCCAGATTCGCGGCGTTCACCGCCCCATATTGCGCCATCAGGTCAATGACGTCGCTCATGGCGCCTCCCAGGCTATTGGGCTGGCGGCCGTCGATCACGAGAAGCAGGACAGCTCCGTCCGCCCGCTGCCCAATGGCTGTGCGGGGATTGAGGCCGCCGCCGAAGCCCTTTACTTCCATCGGAGTCCCGTTCAGAATCAAAACGGGGCCGAAACTCACCGCGTCCCGGACGCCCATATCCAGAGCCTGTTTTCCCGTCATTTTTCCCACGATGAGCCGGTTTTCCTTATCAAAACCGATGATGTCATAGACTGCGCTCTTTTTGCCCCATTTCAGCGCGCCCTCGCTGATGACAATGCCCAAAGGAACGCTCCCGTCCCCTTTCCCGTTTTCATCCGCGAAACCGCCGGCATTGACGCCGCCGACGCCGCCGTGGCGCGAGATGATCTCGCTTACGGTAAGGCCCCGCAGCTCTTTTGAAAAAGAGTTATGGGAAATCCCCACCATCAGGCGGCTTGGATCCGCCACAATCATCATTTTTCCCCGGAATGTGTACCCTTTTACATCCTCGATGATGATTTCTTCTTCCATATCTTCCGGCGGCGTCACCTGAATCAATTCCGTGTCGCTGACGCCTTCCGGCGGCGCCACCGCGTTGGCTTCCACAATCGCCCGGATCGCGTCAGGCCCCCAAAAAATCCGGGGCAGGAACTTCAGCGCGCTGGTTTCCAGCATGGACACCACAAACAAATCACGGGCGGCGGGCGAAGGACCGTAGCTTATCACCGCGAGCCCGCAGTAAAGCGCGGCGCATGGGACGAAGAGCAGGGTGGAAAAACAGATAAAAATTCTGTACCATACCCGCTCGCTTATGGATTTGCCGGCATGCTCCAATTTTTGTTTCTTCATCGGGGGCGGGAGCAATCCATCCTTGTCGGCATTGTCATTTAAATCCGGTCGTTTTGCGGAACACCCATTTTTGCTGCACCCAAAAACTGGCCGCGAAAAGCAGCGAATCGACGAATAATTTAAAACCGACCACAAGCGACGAGGCCGCATGCGACAACAGGCCCACTAACAGCCCCGAAAGCAGCATCTGAAACGCGGCCAGCGAATAGTATCTGGCTATGGAGGATAATCCCCTGCCGCCGGCGAAGACGAATTTTTTGTTGAGAAAATAATTGTATAGAGAGGATACGATTCTCGCCGCCACAGTGGAGATCATCACATAGTTCGATATTGAAAGCGGTTTTATGAGGTAAAGGATCGCCGAGAAGACCGACATGTCGAGCGCCATGGACGAAACTCCGGACACGATATATTTGAGGAATATCGCGTATATCCGCATGGAATCCAGAAAAGGGTTAAAATACGTCGCCTTGTTGCCCTCGATATACACAGTCTCGATGGGGATCTCCGCGACCGGCACGCGCGCGGCTTTGCACTCCATCAGCATATTCATCTCGAAATTGAACCGCTCTCCCGGGACGTTCATCAATCGCCTTAAAAAAGAGGCCGGTATGCACCGCAAGCCGGTTTGCGTGTCCAAGACGTCTATACCGCTGACGAACCGGAACATCCATCGCGTCGCCCTGTTCCCATACCTGCTTTTAAAGGGCACGCCCGGGTTTTTAAAATTTCGCGCCCCCAAAACCAAGGCGTCCGGATGCCGGAGGAACTCCCTCGCGCAGGCGACTACGTCTGATGGCAGATGCTGACCGTCGGAATCGAGCGTCACAACGCCGGTCAGGCTGGGAAAATTCAACAGGCAGTAATTAAACGCTGTTTTGAGCGCTCTCCCTTTGCCCAAATTGACCGCGTGGCGAAGCAGTACGCAGCCCGGGAAATCCGACGCCGTTTCGAACCTCGCCGCGTAATCCGGCCCGCTTCCGTCATCCACCAGGATTACAGCGGCCCGGATCATGCCGTTTTCGGCCGTTCCCAACAAACCAACCAGGCCGCGCAGGATTTCGACTATGCGGGGCCCCGGATGCAGGGAGGGGATTATAAAAGCGATATTGATTTTTTCGTCCGCGACGCGCTCCATGACGTTCAGCATATGGCCCATATCCGCTCCGGATTCTCTTCGAGTCTCAACGCTTTCGGCAGCGGAAAAACATGGCATATTTGTGTTTTATTGCGCTTTGGCAATATATCAACTATGCTGTTCTTGTAAAATATCCGCTGGTTTGCCTTTCAGGATATTATACAGTATATTTGTAATGAGCGACATTGTGCTAAAATCGTGCCATGAAACTATATCATGGAGGCGGCATGTCAGTAGAAGCCCCTCGCATGACCGGAAATAGAATGTTTACATTGACGGGAGACGCGCAAAAATGAGGTTTTCACGACTCAGCACACTTACAGGAAACCGGATGGAAAACAAATAATGCTCCGACAACGCGCGCAAACCGGAAGCGTCACTACAAAAATTCGCGCCGCCGCTCTGTTGATAATCATTGCCCTGGCTACCGGCCTGATGTTCGTAATGGGATTTTTCATGAACTCCCTGACGAACAGCATCATGCTGGACGCTCTCCAGCCCATGGCCAAAACAGCCGCTCAGAGCGTCGAGGGGAACCTGCACATCCTCGCCGAGCGATTTTTCATGATTCGGGACAACACGGTCATTTCATCTTCCATCTCCACGACAGACGAGAAACGGGAGGCTCTGGAGAGGACCCTCTCCGGCATAGAATTCACCTGGATAGGCCTCTATGAATCGAACGGCAAACTGCTGGCCGGGAGCGAGGGATGTCCGCGCAACATTTCCGGCAGGAAGCTGTTTTCTTCCATCAAAACGACGCACAATATGGTGATAGAGGATACTTCCATAGGTTCCAACGGCCCGGAAATCACGATGGGCCTGCCCGTAACCCACACAGAATATGACGGCGAGGGCGACGGGCAGCCGGCGTCTTATCTTGTGGGCGGCTACAACTACGACGTCTTGAGCGACATTCTGCACAATATCAAAGTCGGTCCCAACGGCACAGCCTTTATCATCAACAATCAGGGCAAGCTGATAGCTCACAGGGATCCGGACAAAGTGTTCAGCCGGGAAGCGGTCTCCGACAGTTTCGGTTTCGGCCCCGACGCGGAGGCGGTGCTCCTGCCCATGAAACAGGGGCTGACAGGCGCCATGGAAATTAGCGGCGCCGAAGGCAAAATATTCGTCAGCTTTTCACCCATCCGGGGAACTCTGTGGTCGCTGGGCATACAGGCGCCGCGCGACGATTTCACCTCCGCCGCGAGCCAGGCTCTCTCCATAGGAACGGTTATCACCCTTTCATCCATTGTGATATTCTCCATTTTTATGACATTTCTCATCCGCGGGGTTCTTTCCGTTCCCCTGGGCGCCATCACGGACAGCGCGGATAAACTGGCCGGCGGAGAATTCGGAAATCTGCTGCCGCCGGAGGTCATCGACCGGCGGGATGAAATTGGCAGGCTCGGCGCGACATTCCTTGCCATGTCCAATTCCATCAGAAGCCTGATTTTGGACATCGGCCGGCTCACTCTCGGGGCAAGGGAGGGAAAACTTGGGGAACGCGCGGACTATACCGAGTACCAGGGAGATTACCGACTTATCCTCTCCGGGATCAACTCCACGCTGGATGTATTTTGCTCGCATCTTGATGTTATGCCCGAAGGTCTGATGTTTCTGGACGAGTCGCGCCAGGTTCTCTATCTGAACAGGACCATGAACGACCTGCTGGAACGTCTCGGCCTCGACAAAGACGCTCCGAGCCTGTTGTCCGCGTTATCGGTCGCCTCCGATCTGCCTCCTGAAGCCGCGTCTTTATTCACCCTTCGGGGCGGCGAAGCGAACACATTTCAAACCGATGTGAGCATAAAGGACGACGACGGCGAGGAGCGCAATTACAACCTAAGCCTGTGGCGCGTTGGCGGAGACTCGTCTTTCGCGAAAAACAGCGACGGGAGCCATGTTTGCGTCATGCTGATCTTAAACGATGTGACCTCTTTAACCAAGGCCAGAATCGACGCGGAAGCGGCTTCGCGGGCGAAGAGCGATTTTCTCGCCACCATGAGCCACGAAATACGCACGCCCCTCAATGCCGTGATTGGGATGACCTCCCTCGGCAAGTCCGCCTCCGACATGGAAAGAAAGGACTACTGCTTCGGAAAAATAGACGACGCCTCGGCGCACCTGCTGGGCGTCATCAACGATATTCTGGACATGTCGAAAATAGACGCGAACAAGTTCGAGCTTTCCTCCACGGAGTTCGACGTCGAAAAGATGCTCCAGCGAGTGACCGATGTCATCGCCTTCCGTACCGACGAAAAACGGCAGAAGTTATCCGTGCGTATCGACAAGACGACCCCCCGAACCCTGGTGGGGGACGACCAGAGGCTCGCGCAAGTTATCACAAATTTGATGGGCAACGCGGTGAAGTTCACGCCCGAAGAGGGTTCCATCGGCCTGAACGCGCATCTCCTCCGCGAGGACGACGGCCTGTGCGTCGTTCAGTTCGAGGTGACGGATACCGGCATCGGCATCAGCAAGGAACAGCAGGAGCGACTGTTCCACTCTTTCGTGCAGGCCGAGAGCAACACGTCGCGCAGATTCGGAGGCACCGGGCTCGGTCTCGCCATATCCAAACGCATCGTCGAAATGATGGACGGAGAAATATGGATCAAATCCACGCCTGGCAAAGGCTCGACGTTTGCGTTCACCATACAGGCCGTCCGGGGCGGAGAATGCGCCTCCTTGCCCGCCGGAGCGAACCTGGAAAATATCCGCGTGCTGACCGCCACCGACGATTCGGATATCCGGGAATATTTGGGAGAAATCCTCAAGGAAATGGGCGTCGCCGTCCGCGACACAGCCGGAACCGGCGAGGAGGCGATCGTCCTCATAGAGCGGCACGGCGCTTACGACATCTGTTTCATGGACTGGAAAATACCCGGAATAAGCGGCGCCGAGCTCACCCGGGCGATACGGGAACGAGGAGCGAATAGCTCCATCGTCGTCGTGAGCTCGTCCGCTGAGTGGAGCGTCATAGCGGACGAGGCAAAAAGCGTCGGCGCGGAGCGCTTCCTGCCCAAGCCTCTTTTCCCCTCTGTCGTCGCCGACGTGATCGGCGAGTGCCTTGGCGCGAAAGCCTTTTCCGAAAATGACGATCCGTCGAGGGAAACTGACGTATTCGAGGGATACCACCTCCTGCTGGCCGAGGACGTGTTCATCAATCGCGAGATCGTGCTCGCTCTTCTGGAGCCGACACTGCTGGCGATCGACTGCGCGGAAAACGGCGCGGAAGCTGTGAGCCTGTACAGCGCCGCGCCTGAAAAATATGACATGATTTTTATGGATCTGCAGATGCCGGAGATGGATGGTCTCGAGGCCACGAGGCGAATCCGCGCCCTGGACGTTCCCATGGCTAAAACCGTGCCAATCATCGCCATGACGGCCAATGTGTTCCGCGAGGACGTGGAAAGGTGCCTCGCCGCCGGCATGAACGCTCACATAGGCAAACCTCTGGACTTTGAAGCGGTGCTGGAAAAGCTGCGCGAATATTTGCCCAAGGGACACGAGAACAACGCGAGTTGAGCGAACTCAACCTTCTCCCCTGCTTTTTAAATTTGCAAAGAGACTGACCGGCAGTTATCTCAACTGCCGGAACGCGCGCAAAGAAACGCTTTTCTGTAGGTATCGCGATATAACGCAGAGTGGAAAGCGCATAAAAAAGCGGCGCCATTGTCGAAAAAAAACGGTTCAATCCCAACTATCAGAGAGGATGCCGGTATTGTTCGTTCGTCCGACAACCGGAGCGATGCATCTTGCAAAGCGTCTAACATGCTTTGCTTCGATATGGGAAACTGTATGCCCGCCGCCTCCAGAGCTTTCAAAAATACGTGATCGATAGACACTTCGGCCAACT
>JAITOL010000156.1 GCA_031289955.1 Synergistaceae bacterium | reverse complement strand
TGACTGGTGAGCATTTTATTTCCGAGCGCCCCCGAGGCAGACCCCGCCGCGCCGGATGGGGCGGGGCGCGAATGATAGAGCTCAACGGCGTGAGCAAGACTTTTTTTGGGGGCGCGGGTTCCGTCGAGGCCGTAAAGGACGTATCGCTCAGCATAAATAAGGGCGAGATATACGGCATCATCGGTTTTTCGGGCGCTGGAAAGTCGACTCTCGTGCGATGCGTAAATCTGCTGGAGCGCCCGACGAGCGGGCATGTGTTCGTCGAAGGCGTCGACCTGACGAATCTGTCGGAGCGCGACCTGCGGCTCACCAGGCGAAAGATCGGCATGATATTTCAACTGTTCAACCTCTTCGCGTCGCGCACCGCAGCGCAAAACGTCGCGTATCCGCTCAAAAACAGCGGGCTTGACAAAGCGGGGATTAAAAACCGCGTGCGGGAATTGCTGTCGCTCGTCGGGCTGGAGGACAAGGAGAACGCTTACCCGTCGCAGCTGTCGGGCGGACAGAAACAGCGAGTGGCGATAGCGAGGGCTCTCGCGAACGACCCGGGCATCCTGCTATGCGACGAGGCGACCAGCGCGCTCGACCCCCAGTCGACGCAGGGCGTCCTGAAGCTCCTAAAAAGCCTGAACGCGCGATTTGGCATAACTATCGTCGTCATAACCCACGAGATGCAGATCGTGAAAGAAATCTGCAACAGGGTCGCCGTCATGGAAAACGGGCGCATCGTCGAGGAGGGCGACGTATTCTCGATATTTGCGGATCCGAAACAGCGCATCACGCGCGAATTCATCGACACGACTTCGAATCTGTCGAAAATCTACGGCCTGATAGACGAGGACTCGCCTGTCGTGAGGCTCGCTCCCGGCGAATGTATCCTCAAGCTCCGTTATCTCGAGAGAAACATCTCGGAGGCGCTCGTTTCCACCATATCGCGGCGTTTCAACATCGACGCGAATATCATCTTCGGCAATATAGAGCTTATCGGCGGCGCTCCACTCGGGGGCCTCGTGGTGATAGCGAACGGCGGATCCGACGACATCGACGCGGCGATGGAGTATCTGCGTGAAAAAAATGTAGGAGTGGAGGTGATTTTGGATGCAAGAGGGGTTTCTGAACTACCTGATACCGAACGTGGCGTCAAAGCCGCATGTGTATTTTAGATCGATCATCGAAACCGCCGCGATGGTCGGAATATCGGGCGTTTTCGCCTTCGCGCTCGGCATGTTCTTCGGGATCGCGATAACTGTGACGAAACGCGGCAGCGTGATGGAAAACGCCGCCGTATATCAGACGCTCGACAAGGTGGTAAACTTTTTCCGCAGCATACCGTTCATCATTCTCTTAGCGGCCCTCATTCCCCTGACGCGGGTCGTCATGGGCTCGGCCATTGGAGTGAAGGGCGCGATAGTGCCGCTCGTCTTCGGCACGGTTCCTTTTTTCACCCGCCAGATAGAGGCGGCATTGGCCGAGGTCGACCGAGGCGTTGTGGAAGCGGCGCTCTCTATGGGGTCGAGCCCGACTGAGATAATCTTCAGGGTCTATCTCAAGGAGAGCGTGGCCGGAATAGCGCGCGGCACGACGATAACGGCCATAAACCTGATAGGGCTCAGCGCGATGGCCGGAGCGGTCGGAGCGGGCGGTCTCGGAGACTTCGCGATACGGTTCGGACACCAGCGCAACCAGCTCGACGTGACGTACGTCACAGTCCTCACTCTCGTGCTCATAGTGAACGTGATACAGATAACAGGCAGCGTGATCGCCAGAAAAAACAGCCACTGACAATCATAAGGGAGGAAATTATAATGAAAAAAAGATTTTACTCGATATTACCGGCCATTCTCGTTTTCATTTTCGCGTTTGCCGCGTTTGGAGCGCCCACATACTCCGAAGCGGCCGACAGGGTAACGGTTAAAATAGGCATCACCGGCGAGATGTACAACGATCTCTGGGGACCGGCGATCAAGTCTCTCGCGAACGACGGCATCGACGTCGAGCTCGTCAGCTTTTCCGACTACACGCTGCCCAACGCGGCCCTGGCCGCTAAAGAGATAGACCTCAACACTTTCCAGCACTATAACTATCTCAACAACGAGATAAAAACCAAGGATTACAAAATAACCGCGATAGGCGACACGCTGCTCGCCGCGCTCTGCGTCTACTCCAAAACGATCTCCAATCTGAACGAGCTCAAGGCGGGCGACAAGATCGCCATACCGGGCGACGCGGTCAACACGGGACGAGCTCTCACCGTCATTCAGGGCGCCGGCCTCATAAAACTCGACGCGTCTAAGGGCAACCTGCCCGAAGTCACCGACATCACAGAAAACCCGCTCGAGCTCCAGTTCGTGCAGGTGGACGCGGCGCAGGTTCCGTCGCTGCTTCCCGACGTGGCGGCCGGCGTCATAAACGGAGGATACGCCGTCGACTTCGGCCTGAGCCCCGAGAAGGACTCCATATTCTACGACGACCTGAGCTTCTATAAGGACAAGGGATACGTCAACATAATCGCCGCGCGCACGGAGGACATCGACAACCCGGTCTACAAAAAAGTCGTGGCCGCAATCCAGTCCGACGCGACGGCGCAGGTGATGAAGGAAAAATTCGAGGGCGCTTTCATCCCGGCATGGTAAAGATTAATACAGGGGGTCAAGGGGATTTATCCCCTTGCGGGGCGTGGGGCGGCGCCCCGCGATCTTATTTTCGGAGGTGACTGGATATTGAGCGGGAAGGGTTTGTCGACGGAACTGATACACGCCGGGGACGGTGAGTTTTACCGGAAAATCGGGGCTGCCGCGTCGGTTCCGGAGACGTTTCCCGTCTATCTGACGAGCGTCTTCGCGTTCGAGGACATGAGGTCTCTCGACGCGATTTACGAGCGCGAGGCGGAGGGCTATATCTATTCGAGGATGGCGAACCCGAACTCCGACGCCGTCTCCGAGATACTGGCCGCCGCTGATGGCGGGGATGGAGCGCTTGTATTTTCGTCCGGCATGGCGGCCATCACGATGACGATACTCTCTCTGGTCAAAACCGGCGACCATGTGATCGCCTCCCCTGTGCTTTACGGCGGAGTGCGTGACTTTTTGTCGAACGAGCTGGCGAGATTCGGCGTGGAGGTCGACTTCGTGGATCTGATACACGACGATGTGAGGGCGTTTGTCCGCCCGACGACGAGGTTGGTCTACACGGAGACGATATGCAACCCGCTCATGGAGGTTCCCGATATGGAGCGCGTCGCGGCGGCCTCTCACGAACTGGGCTTGTTGTTTTTGATCGACAACACGTTCGCGACGCCGGCCCTTGTGAGGCCAATATCGCTCGGGGCCGACGCCGTGCTGTACAGCGCGACGAAATATCTCGGCGGGCACAGCGACATAACGGCCGGTGCGGTCGTCGGGAGCGCGATGGTGATAAACGCGGCGAAACGTCTTCAGACGCTCTACGGGGCTACGCTCGGGCCGTCGGACTGCTGGCTTCTGGCGCGCAGCCTTCGGACGCTCGACCTGCGGATGGAAAAACACTCGAAAAACGCAATGGTTGTCGCGAAATTTCTGGAGTCGCACGAAAAAATCGAGAAGGTCCATTATCCGGGGCTCGAATCGTCGTCGTCGCGCGAACGGGCTTCGCGCATCTTCCGAAACGGCATGTACGGCGGAATGATTAGCGTCGACTTGAAGGGCGGAGCGCGCGAGGCTTCGGCGCTGATAGAGGCGCTCGAAATGATAGCGTTCGTGCCGAGCCTGGCGGGAACGGCGACGACGGTCTCTTACGCGGCGAAAACCTCGCACCGCGCTTACAGCGGCGAGGAAAGGGAGCGGGCGGGCATAACGGACGGACAGCTCAGGTTTTCCATCGGGCTGGAGGAAGCGGACGACATAATGAGCGACATCGCGCGCGCTCTGGAGAAAATATGATGAACGGCATAGCGATGACGGCGGCGGAAAAAACCGCGCTGAAGAAGAAGATAAAGAGCGAGGCAAAAAAGTTCGGCATGAATCTCGCCGGGTTCGCGGCGGCTTCTAGGTGGGAGGAGTACGCGAACACCGCGCCGGAATTTTATCCGCGCTCGATATGGCCGTGGAGCAAAACCGTCGTCGTGCTGGGCGCGCAGATATTCCTGCCGATGATAGAGACGACTCCGTCGATAGTCTACAGCGAGCTTTACAACACGACGAACAGGCTGCTCGACGAATCGTCGTACAGGATAGCGAATTTCCTCAATACGCTCGGGCACAGAGCTTTGTTCTTCCCTCGCGACGGATACGGCGACATATCCGTGCTGGTTGAAAAACCGGAGGCCGCGTTCTCTCAGGTGCTGGCCGGATACTACGCGGGGCTGGGCACGGTTGGTTTCAACCACACGCTGCTCACGCCCGAATATGGGCCTCGCGTGAGATTCGCCTCCGTTATCACGGACGCTGATATCACGCCGGACAGGGTGACAAAGCGCGATCTCTGCAAGAACTGCGGCGTCTGCCGGAAACAATGCCCGGTCGGCGCGTTCACGCCGCGCGAGGACAAAATTATAGCCGATATGGACAAACACAGGTGCGCGTCGTATCATCAGAAATTAAAGAACGAACTGCACTACCCCTGCGGGGTCTGCGCGATGGTCTGCCCGGTGGGGCAAGACCGCAAAATATACGGCGCGCGCTCCGTTTCAGAGGGCGGCATGATCCACTGCCGAAGTTTCGGTTCGAAAAACAGCTGACATGAGCGTCGGGGAGCGAAAAATTTTATGCTGAAATTATCAGACAGAACCGCCGGCTTCACAGATTCGGTCATAAGGAGAATGACGCGCGTGTCGTTGAAGTACGACGCCGTCAATCTTTCACAGGGCTTCCCGGATTTCAACCCCCCGGAGGAGATATTGCGCCGCCTGGCCGAAGTATCCCTATCCGGGCCGCATCAGTATTCGATAACATGGGGAGCGCAAAATTTCCGCGAGGCGCTTGCGGAAAAACAGTCGAAACTCATGGGCCGCAAAATAGACCCGAACAGCGAGGTCGTCGTCACCTGCGGCGGCACGGAGGCCATGATGGCCGCCATGATGACGGTGGCCAACCCCGGCGACTCCGTGATAATCTTCTCCCCCTTTTACGAGAACTACGGGGCGGACGCCATCCTGTCGGGGGCCGAACCGATCTATGTGCCGCTGCGCCCCCCATCGTTCTCCTTCGATCCCGACGAGCTCGAAGCGGCGTTCAAATCGCGCCCGAAAGCGCTGATACTCTGCAACCCGTCAAACCCGAGCGGGAAGGTGTTCACGAGGGAAGAGCTCGGCATAATAGCGGAACTGGCGGTGAAATACGACGCTTACGTCATCACGGACGAGGTCTACGAGCATATCGTATACGAGCCGCACGAACACATATACATGGCGTCGCTGCCCGGAATGTTCGAACGCACACTTTCAACCGGCTCTCTGTCGAAGACGTATTCGATGACGGGGTGGCGGCTTGGATACGTCATAGCCCCGCCCGAGATAACGGACGTCGCCCGCAAGGTTCACGACTTCCTGACCGTGGGCGCGGCGTCACCGCTTCAGGAGGCGGCCGTCGTCGGGCTCCGTTTCGGAGAGGAGTATTACAAAGGGCTCGCTGAAATGTACGCGGAAAAAAGAAATCTGTTCATAGAGGGCCTGGAAAGAATCGGCATCGGGTATACGAAGCCGGAGGGCGCGTATTACGTGATGCTCGACATATCGCCGTTCGGCTACGGAAGCGACCTGGAATTCTGCGAGGATCTGGCGCGCTGCGTCGGGGTCGGCGCGGTGCCAGGCTCGAGCTTCTTCCGCGAGGACGTGAACCACCTCATACGCCTGCACTTCGCCAAGAAAAGCGAGACGCTCCGCGAGGCGCTGAACAGGCTCGAACATATCCACACGAAATTAAAAAAACGCGGAAAAAAAATCGACTGACGTTCGCGTTCTAAAATTCGCGGCGCGTCCGCGTGCTATCGAAA
>JAITOL010000138.1 GCA_031289955.1 Synergistaceae bacterium | reverse complement strand
ATTGTAAACTTTTTATGTGAAGGCGGCACTGAATCGTCACAAATCGCCCGGCGATAAATTCCTTCCTCCCGGCACTTGACTTACAGGTCATTTTGTTATATTACTATCACCAGACCATTTGTTATATCACTATCATTATATTAGAAGCATATATTATCATGTGTTTTGGCGAAGGTGGTTAGGTATTTATCGATATGAAAGGCGACGGATTACTATCAATCAGTGAGTTGGCGAGATGCGCGCGAATTTCACGGACCGCCCTCATACATTACGACCACATGGGATTGGTGACGCCGATCGAGAGAGGGGAGAACAACTACCGCTACTACTCTCATAGTCAGATCACGTCCACGAACCTGATAAATACCCTTCAGTCCCTCGGGATGTCCCTGAAAGAAATAATGGAGCTCATACGCAGGCGCACCCCTGGGGGCGTGTCCGCGCTTTTTGCGCGCCAGGGAGATATAATCAAAGGGGAGATCGAACGCCTCGAGCGCTCGCGAAAACTGCTTTCGACGCTGCGGGAAATGGTCGATATCGGACTCGCGGCCGATGAGGACGTCATCGAGGCCCGCGTCGAAGATGAGGAATCCGTTTACATGGGGCCTCAGATGGACTATTCGGGCGGAAAGACGATAGAAGAGGCGACGCTCGATTTTTACGAATACTGCATGGAGCGGGATCCGGATATGGATATGAATTATCCCGTGTGGGGGTTCTTCAGCGAGGAGCGCGTCAAAAATCGCGACTGGTATGGCCCGGACAAATTCTATTTCTGGATGCCGGACGCGCCGGACCGCAAACCTCAGGGGTTGTATGCCGTGGGATATACGAGGGGATACTACGGACATTGCGACGATTTGTACCGCCGCATGATAAAGTTCATAGCGGACAACGGTTTCGAAGTGTGCGGCCCGGCCTGGGAGATGTACCCTCTCAACGAAATATCCATCGTCAACAAAGACAATTACCTCATCAAAGTTTCCATCTCCATAAAGCGAGCATAAAAATTTAAATAAATTTTGGCGGTTCGCTGATATATCCATGTCAAAATAAATGTGACTTTGTGCCCATTGACTATGCCGCCATAATCCGTATTATTTTCTCCTGTGATGATTAAATTTATTCTAAAAAATGTCACGCTGGTTATTATATGTGGGGCGTCGTTTGGTTTGAATTTAATAATCAAAGATATTTTATGAAAATGGAGTTGAAAGTTTGTATGCGGCATAGCTCAAATCCGGTTTGCGCCGGAAGAAGAAAAGGTTTTTCGCTGATAACGGTTCTCATAATCTCGATGATAGCAATGGCTTTTGCGGCTTATGTGCTTCAGTTTGCCGGCAGTTTCGCCGGGCACTCGCGGGTTTCCTCCGCAAAAAACGCCAAGTTCAATTTCCTCGTCGGAGGGGTCGAGCGCGGCAAAGCGTTCCTCAAGCAGCGGATGGATAACAAGGACAGCCCTCCCAAATATACGGACAAAACCGGAGTCAACGAGGATACCATGATAACCGGGATCGATGTGCTGATGATAAAAGACGGGGTTGCCGTCGACGACCGCCTCGGCGCTTCGGAGCTCGGGAAACTGGGCATATGGGCGAAATCGGGCCGGCTCGTCGTTCGGATATACGATATGCAGTACAAACCGTCGAAGGTCGCGGCGACCGACATCGCCAAATTTCCTCCGTCCCTTATCCTGGTTGCGGGCGATTCATCGGGCAACGTCGGAGAGGTGAAGGATCCGGACGAATATACGGCTGCCGTCTCGGGCGGCGGCGTCTCCAACAGCGGCGTATATCTCATACGCGCTTCGCTGGAGATCGACGGCGCCGTCACATACCTCGACACGGCCGTCGTGCAGTCGAACATGTCGTGATACGCCATCGGCCGCGTGATCGCGCCGGCTCGTAATGATGTAAAATAGATGAGGTTTCTGCCGCGCATCCCGGACGCATTTTCGGCGCGAGCGGTCGGGATGTAAATTTAAGGCTATGGTGGTGAATACTTATGGAAAACGTGACGATTAAAATTGAGGGAATGTCGTGCTCGCACTGTGTGAACGCGGTGACGAAAGCGGTGAACGGGCTCGGCGGAGTGGACGGAGTGACCGTGTCCCTGGAGGCCGGGTCGGCTCAGGTGAAATATGACGCCGGGAAAGTGACGCTCGATAGGATAAAGGCCGCCATAGAGGACGAGGGCTACGATTGCCCGTAAAATGTATGGCAAATCTGTACAAAGGAGGGGCTGTCGTTGCATAGCCCCTTTGTTATCATGATTTCATGCTTCGCATTATATGGATATTGAGCGGTATCGAGAGGGCGAACGTCGCGATGTCCGCTATCGGAGGGCTTATCTGTATCCCGAGGAGGCCGAGCGCGTGGGCGAGGACGAAGAGCGTCGGCAGGAGAAATAGTCCCTGCCGCGCCAGGGCCAGAGTGCTGGCCGATATGGATTTGCCCATCGTCTGAAACATCATATTGTTCATGACGACCCAGCCCATGAGCGGCGACGTCGCAAACTGGAGGCGGAGGGCGAGCGTTCCTATTCTTATTACATCCGCGTCGTCGCCCCGGAATATCCCTATTATATCCGGCGCGTATATCCACGCGACAGTCGTAGTGACGAGCAGCCCGGCCACGGCTGATTTCACGCAGAACCAGAACGCGCTTTTCACCCTGCCGTAGAGCTTTGCGCCGTAGTTGAATCCGCAGACCGGCTGAAACCCCTGTCCCAGGCCAAGAATAGCGGAATTTGTGAACATGACGATCCTCGTTACGATGGACATGGCCGCTATGGCGGCGTCGCCGTAATTCCCGGCGAGCCTGTTGACGCATATGGCGGCGACGCTCGAGAGGCTCTGGCGCAGCAGAGACGGAACGCCGCCCCTCAATATTTCCTTGTAGAGCGCGAAACTGGGCGTGAAGTCGCGCGGCCTTACGCGGATGTTTCCCTCCTTCCGACATCCGGCCAAAAGGAGGCAGAAGCCCACAAACTGGCTTATCATAGTTGCTATGGCCGCTCCCCCCACGCCCATGTGAAGAAGATAAATGAATATGGGATCCAGAATTATGTTGAGTATGGCGCCGCTCGTCATGCCGATCATTCCGTAAAACGCGCTGCCCTGAAACCGCAGCAGATTGTTGAGCATGAGGGACGTCGTCATCCACGGAGCGGCGAGCAGAACATAAAAAAGATAATCATTCGCGTGCGGCAGTATCGTTGGAGTCGCGCCTAAGAATATCGCTATTTCGTCCAGATACGCGAGTCCCAAGCACGTGATCGCGGCGCCGAGTGCGAGCGACGATATGAAACCGGTTGCCGCCATCTTAGACGCGTTGTCGAATTTGAGCGCCCCGAGCTGGCGCGATACGTAATTACCAGATCCGTGCCCGAAGAAAAAACCGACCCCCTGAATGATAGCCATCAGTGGAAAAGCGACGCCCACGCCAGCGGTGGCGCTTGTGCCGAGCGAGCCGACGAAAAACGTGTCGGCCATGTTATAGAGCGCGGATATGAGCATTATCATGATGCTTGGGACGGCAAGACGCAGAACCAATTTGTTTACAGGAACTGTCGTCATCATGTCGTATTTTTCGTCAAATTCGTTATTTTGCATTATTAGATGTTAGCACCAACGGCATGGTAAAAGCAAAC
>JAITOL010000134.1 GCA_031289955.1 Synergistaceae bacterium | reverse complement strand
ATAGAACAGAATTTGAATATAATCGACAGATATAACGAACTGATTCTCAGCTACGAAACTGACCACAGTTTGAGAATCGAATAGCGTCGTTAGGTTTCTTGCGATGGCTGATGTTTTTGATAAAAAAACCCGCTCCAATGTAATGAGGCGCGTCAAATCAAACGGTAACAAATCCACTGAGTTGAAACTGATTGAAATATTTCACGAACATGGAATATCGGGATGGAAAAGGCATTATCCTGTAAAAGGCCATCCTGATTTTGTTTTTCTTTCTCAAAAAATAGCTATATTCGTCGACGGATGTTTCTGGCACGGACATAACTGTAGAAATACAACTCCCAAAGACAATGAAGAATACTGGAGCAAGAAAATAGCCAGAAACAAAAAACGCGACGTAGAAATTACCGGCCATTTCGAAAAACGAGGGTGGAAAACCATAAGGATATGGGAATGCGAGTTAAATGACCATATGTGCGTGCTCATGCGAGTCTTCAAAATAATGAGCAACGCGAATAAGCCGAACCGGGACCTAAAATAATCATCTTCATTATAAGCATTCTTTGTCGTATAATTGCACGGTTGGGTCTTGCTATATCTCAATGCGGCAATTTCTTTTTCATATTTATATTTCTAAAACAGAGCGGCAAAATCAGATCATATTAAGAGGTGAACCGGATTTGCTCAAGATACTATCGACAACCGCAAGCGGTCTTGACGAGAGAGAGTTTAACGAAGGTGAACAAATTCCGGCTGGGGTGTGGTTCAAACTCACTGGGCCGACGGCGTCCGAACTGCGCGACGTTTCGGAGGCGGCGGGCGTGCCGCTCGATTTTCTTCAGGCGGCGCTCGACATGGAGGAGCCTTCCCGCATCGAGGTCGAGGACGACCACATGCTCATAATAACGAATGTTCCCAAGTTCGACGACGGCTCATCGTTTGGGTACGACACGATCCCTATGGGCATAGTCATATCCAGGGACTATTTTTTGACGGTCTGTCTCGAAGAAAACGAAGTCCTGGACGACTTCGACAATCTGCATCATCTTTTTTTCGATACTAAAAAACGGACGCGGCTTCTCTTGCAGATACTTTACAAGTGCGCGCTGTTGTATTTGAAGGATCTGCGGATCATGAACAGGCGCACGGACGAGATAGAACAGGATCTCAGGCGGTCGATGAAAAACAAGGAGCTGTTTTTGCTCCTGGATCTGCAAAAGGCTCTAACATACTTCACTGTGGCGCTCCGGTCGAACAGGAACGTAGTCGAGCGGCTCATGAGGCTTTTTTCGAACGCCACTGTGCATCACATGGTGAAACTGCGCGAAGACGACGAGGAGCTCCTGGAGGACGTCAGGATAGAGTTCGATCAGGCCATCGAAATGGTTCAGATGCACGGGGAGATATTGGCGAGCATGATGGACGCGTTCGCGTCGGTCATATCGAACAACCTCAACATCGTGATGAAATTCCTCACGTCCGTCACGATAGTTATGGCGATACCCACTATGATCGCGAGCTTCTTCGGCATGAACGTGCCGGTTCCCTGGCAGGAGAGCACGATCGGCTTCGTTTACGCAATGGTCGTCGCTCTCACGCTCACCATATCGGTGACGGTCATCTTCTGGAAGAAAAAGATGTTCTGAGAACGCCGATTCGCATACAAATGGCATTTATCTGCGGGTTGATGAATATTGACCTATTGCGTCAGCATCAAATTCAATGTAAAATTACAAAAGATTCATAATATTGCGATATAGACAGAGGGATAAAGTTGAGTCGGTATATCAGGAATATAGCGGGTCGATCAATTATTTTCGTCCTTCTTTTGTTGTTTGACAGAACAACGAAATATTGGGCTGAATTCAGTCTGCCTGAAAGGGGAAACGTCGTCTTCCCGTCGTTTGCTCTCCACTATAATAATGGAATATCATTCTCACTGTTGAAAAATTACCCGCATGTCAGTCTGGCGACAGCGATTCTTGGAATATTTACATTGGGTTTTTTTTGCATAAAAGACGCCGCGCTGCGCTCTCTTTATGGAGTGACTTTCCTATGGGCCGGCGCATTGGGTAATCTGGCGGATAGATTGTTATATGGATACGTCGTCGATTGGATTTATGTAGGCGGCTTCATAAACGCGGCCGATATATGGCTCTCGATCGGGGGAGTTCTTGTTCTGATATATTGCGTCAAAATAAACAGGTCTTTGAAATGAAAAAGAGCATCCGATTTTTGTGGTTGTTATCTGCCATTTTAGGGTTTGCGGTTATGTCCGGCGGCATGCTCGGCGCCGGCGACGACGTGAATGACGCGCCTTCCGCCGACGCGGGAGAGGATTACATAGTAGGTTTGGAGCATAAAGCCGTCCTTGACGGTTCAGGCAGCTTGAACGCCGGTTCATATAAATGGACTCAAACGGAGGGTCCGAAAGTCGCCCTGTCGGATTCGAAAATCGCCGCGCCTTACTTCAGGCCACAAATGGAAGGCGTATATAAATTTACGCTTACTGTTCGCAATAGGAGCGGATCGGATTCGGACGAGGTCGCGGTTACGGTTCAAAACCAATACCCACCTTACTATAACTCTATTGATCTTTCTCGTTATGCGGTAAACCCGCTTTTATTAAATGAATATGATCTCTCAAAAGCGCGAGAGATAATGGATAAAGTGTATTTCCAAGTACTTCCGAATCTGGAAGACGCTTCCGACTCTTCCACTTTGAGATCTGAGATTGAAAGATATATTTCTGCCCTTAACGACTTTTCAGGGGTAAAAAATGTCACAGTTAATCACGATGGATATTATGGGATGGTGGAATTTGAAACTGGTGTAAAAATACCTCTTTTTTTTAACACATATTGGTACGATGTCGCATTGCGCGAAAAAAATCGTCGCATATTAACCTTGACCGCGATATTAGGCGCAGTTGCCGTAAGTTGTTTCGGAGTATGGCGTTATGTACGATATCGGCACGGGTAACGGCGACCGAGTGCATCGTTGATTGGTTTTACGTAGCAAGCTGCATAAACTCTGTCCGATATGCGATTTTGTATCGAGAGCGTTCTTATCTTTACGGCAATGGCGTGCCGGGAATCACCAGAGCGTCTGACAATAAAACAATGTTTCCTGAACGCCGATTCGCATACGTCTTTTCACTGTTGTTCCGTATATTCATATACGCGTATCGATGTTTTTGCGGGTATAATTTCAATGATGTAATAAATTTGTTTTCTGGAGGTAGTTCGACAAAATGGCGTATTTCAATGAGCTGATGGAGGCGTCGCTCGACGCGCTGGATTCTGAGATAAAGTCTCTCATAAATAAAGAGCTCGACAGGCAGAGGACGCATATAGAGCTCATCGCGTCGGAGAACTTCGTGCCGAGGGCTATCATGGAGAGTATGGGCTCTACGTTGACTAATAAATACGCGGAGGGTTATCCGCACAAGAAATATTACGGCGGCTGCGAATTTGTCGAGACGATAGAGGAGATCGCGATAGAGCGGGCTAAAAAACTCTTCGGCGCCGACCACGCAAACGTTCAGCCTCATTCTGGGACTACGGCTAACCAGGCGGCCTACTTCACTGTGATGAAGCCGGGCGACACGCTGCTCGCCATGAAGCTCGACCAGGGAGGGCACCTCTCGCACGGGCATCCGCTCAACTTCACGAGCATGATCTACAAAATAGCGTCCTACGGGGTCGACAGAGAGACTGAGACGATAGACTACGGCGAAGTCGAGAGCCTCGCCCGCGAGCACAGGCCGAAGGTCATAGTCGCGGGCGCGAGCGCCTATCCGCGCAGGATCGACTTCGCGCGTTTCCGCGCCATAGCGGACGAGGTGGGGGCGTTTCTTATGACAGACATGGCGCATATAGCCGGCCTCGTTGCCGGCGGCGCTCATGAAAGCCCAGTGCCTCACTCGCATTTCGTCACATCTACGACACAGAAGAGCCTGAGGGGGCCGCGCGGCGCGTTCGTCCTCTGCCGCGCGGAATTCGCGAAAGACCTCGACCGCACCGTGTTTCCAGGTATTCAGGGTGGTCCTCTGCTTCCGGCGATCGCCGGCAAGGCGACATGCTTCAAGCTCGCAGCTGAACCGGCGTTCAGGGAGTATGCGGCGTCCGTCGTCAAAAACGCCTCCGCTTTGGCCAGGGGGTTGAGTGAGCTCGGGTTCCGGCTCGTCTCCGGCGGCACGGACAACCACATGATGCTTCTCGACCTCAGGTCGCGCAATATAACGGGCAAGGTCGCGGAGAAGGTTCTGGAGGAAGCGGGCATCACCTCCAACAAGAACGCGATACCGTTCGATCCGGAAAAGCCGATGGTTACAAGCGGTCTGCGCCTCGGTTCCGCGGCTGTCACGACGCGCGGCATGAAGGAGCGCGAGATGGGCATAATCGCCAAAGCGATAGACGAGGTTCTGTCTTCTCCCGAGGACAAGGGCGTAATAGCCCGCGTCAGGGGCCGCATGGCGGATCTCGGCGCGGCGTTTCCCCTCTACGAGAGCATGTAGGAAACGCGCGCGTGCCTATGCCAACCCCGGAACGCGAGAGCGCTCTTTTAAAAAACCACGACGCTTGGGCGTCGTATTTCGCGTCGCTGAACGAACCGTCGTACCGTGCCGCGCAGATTTGCGACTGGCTTTGGAAACGCGGGATATGGGACGTCGGGTCGATGACGGATCTCGGCAAAAATTTGCGGGAACTCCTTCCCGAAGCGATAGATTTCTCGCATCCCGAGATTTCAAGCGAGTCAAAAGCTTCCGACGGAACTAAAAAATTTCTCGTGACAATGCCCGGCGGGGCCACTGTCGAGACCGCGCTTTTAAAACATGGGCCTCGACTTACCGCGTGCGTATCGACCCAGGTGGGATGCCCCGTCGGGTGTCCGTTTTGCGTCACTGGAGCGGGAGGTTTCGACCGCAATCTCTCCGCCGGGGAGATAGCCGCCCAGCTCGTGACCATGGAGCGTCATATCGGGCGCGCCATACAGAGCGTCGTCATGATGGGCATGGGCGAACCGTTCCTCAACACCGACGAGACGCTCGAAGCGGTGCGGATGCTCAACTCTCCGAAAATGCGGGGTCTGGGGATAAGGCATATAACAATATCCACGGTCGGGATAATACCTGGCATAAGAGCCCTCACGGAGAGCGGTCTCGGGGTGCGGCTGGCCGTCTCGCTCCATGCGGCCGACGATGAGCTGCGCAACAGACTGGCCCCGTGCAACAGCAACTATCCTCTCGGCGACCTGATGGAATCTCTCAGGGATTATCAGCGCGTCACTGGGGACAGGATAACGATAGAGTACGCCATGTTCAAGGATGTGAACGATTCCATCGCTCACGCTCGCGCTCTTGTGCGCAGGCTTCACGGGCTCCACTCATACGTGAACCTCATTCCGGCGAACGAGTCCGGCATGGGGTATGAACGAAGCGATCCTGAGTCGATACTGAAATTTCAGAGCGTGCTGCAATCGGCCGGCTTCGAGTCCGAAATCCGGGTCGAACGAGGGACGGAGATAAACGCCTCGTGCGGTCAGCTCAGAAGAGCCTCGCGGGATCTCGCGCCGGAGAGCGCCAAAAAGCCCGCGTCGCCTCGCCGTGATAAACCTCATTATGAGACAGGATCCGGAAACGGAGGAGACAAAAAATTCACCGGGAAAACCTCCGCCAGGACTCCGACGCGCGAGGATGGACGCGGGAGAGATAAAACCCGCGCCGAAGAAGGGCAGCGGACCGGGCCGGGCCGCGAGGGCGGCAGAACAACCGAGCGCGGAGGCGCGAGCGGCAAAAGAGTTTCAGTCTCCCCAAAATTCTCCAATACCTCAAAAAACAAAAAAAGGGACAAGCGGTTCTGAATGTGGTAAATGGGCAAAGATAGCGCGACCGGAAAAGGAAAAAGGGAAAATATCGCAAGCGCCATTTGGAACACAGGAGTCGCGATACCGCTCGTCGTTCTGATATTCTGGCATCAAGGTTCGAAGTTTGGCTGGTGGAGCGCGTATCTTCTGCCGGGCCCTGCCGTCGTCATGAGGTCTTTTTTCAGCCTTCTCGAATCCGGAGAGTTGTCGCGCAACATCGTGTCGAGCATCGTCCGCATATTGAAGGGTTTTTCGGTCTCCTCCGTCTTCGCGCTCGCCGCTGCTTTTGTATGCGGCATCTATCGTCCGATGTTGCGCCAGCTGTCGCCGACGCTGGAATTTCTGCGCCACATCCCGCCGATGGCCACCATACCGATGCTGATACTCTGGTTCGGCATAGGAGAGGCTTCAAAACTCGTCATAATAGTCATGGCGACGTTTTTCCCCATATTCCTCAATACCGTTCAGGGCGTTTCCCAGTGCGACAGGGGATTGCTCGAGGTGGCCCGCATATTCGGCTACACGAAGGCGCAGTCTCTCCGTCTCGTCGTCCTTCCGTCGTCCCTGCCTTACGTGCTCACGGGCATGAGGCTCGGGTTGGGCTACAGCTGGAGGTCCCTCATCGCGGCAGAGCTCGTCGCCGCGTCGTCCGGCCTCGGTTATATGATCTTAGACGCCGAACAGCTCTCGCGACCGGACGTGATAATGGTCGGCATCCTCGTCATCGGATTCCTCGGTTCCGTTATGGATTTTTCGCTCTCGTACGCCACGGCGCGTTTTACATCTTACGGCAGGAACGATGTCGTGGTTTGACGCCGTCGACATAAGAAAAGAATATCCGCTTGGGGACGGCGTCAAAGTTGCCCTGGACGGATTTTCGCTGTCCGCTCCGCGCGGCGATTTCGTATCGATAATCGGGCGCAGCGGATCGGGCAAAACGACGTTTCTGCGGATCGTGGCCGGCCTGCTCGAAAAGACGTCCGGCGAGATTCGTTATGGGGGCGGGGTTCCCCCGCGCATCGGAATGGTCTTTCAGGAGCCGCGGCTCATGCCGTGGCTCACCGTCGAGAAAAACGTGCTCTTTGCCCATCTCAGCCGCAATAGGAAGGCCATACCATACGACATGGCAAAAAATCTGCTTGAGATGTTGGGACTGTCCTTGTACAAGGACGCGTACCCAAGCCAGCTGTCGGGCGGAATGGCGCAAAGGGTGGCGCTCGGCAGGGCTTTATGCCGCGAGCCGGAGCTCATTCTAATGGACGAGCCTTTCGGCTCGCTCGACTATTTTACGCGCAGGTCGCTGCAGGAGGAAATTTTGCGGCTTTACATGAGGGATAAGAAGACGATATTTTTGGTCACTCACGACGTAGACGAGGCCGTGGCTCTGTCGCGTCGCGTCGTTGTGCTGGATCAGGGCAGGGTCTCCCGGGAGATCGACATCGACCTCGAATATCCGCGCAAACGCACCAACCCGGCTTTCGCGGCCACAGTCGAAATGATACTGTCTTACATAACGGGATAGAGATATCCCGTCGCCCGGGATTAATTCGCCGTTTCGGGCAGCGCTCCTCCTATCACGGTCCATATCTCCGGTTTTTCGAAGCCCTTGCGCCAGAAAGCCGCTCCGGCCAGGTTGAATCTTTTTATGAGCGCGAGGCGCAGTTCCATCGAACGCTCGTTTTCCACCCATATTCTGTATGTTTTCTTGTCGTCCGATACGTAATCGAAATAGTTCTGGCCCACGTCGCCCAGCCATTGGAGCGGCGCGCGCGTTTCCTCCAGGCGGGCGTCTGCGGAGGCCATGGCCATCGTCCTTGCCCTCACGGAGATTTTGCCGTTTTTGGCCTTCGTCTCCGCCCATTCCCTCGTGTAGAACGGTATGCCCAAAAGCAGTTTCCGCGGCGGAACCTCTGGCAGAGATTTTTCGACGGCCTTGTTCACCCATGGCAGAGAGGCTGTGGAGCCGGCACTGGGCGCGGACGCCCAGTGTTCGTCGTATGTCATGACGGCTATGTAGTCGACGATGGTAGCTATCGTGCGCCTGTCATACGCCTTCGACCAGTCGGACGGAACGGGCAGGTCTATTGAGATCACGAGGCCGATAGAATGGGCCGCGTAAGTCAGTTTCCGGACGAACTCGGTGAGTTTTGAGGCGTCGTCGTTGTCGACGTTCTCGAAGTCGATGTTGATTCCGTCAAAGCCGTAAAGCCTCGCGTAGACGAGCATTCTCGCTATGAAAGAATCCTGAATGGAGGCGTTCGCGAGGAATAGTTTCGTCCTGTCCTTCTTGAAGGAGTTCGATACGAGAGCCCAGACAGCCCAGCCCTTCTCGTGCGAGGCTGCGATGTACGACCAGTCGGCTTTGTTGGATATGGTTCCGTCGTCGCCGGAGAGCGCGAACCACGTTGGGGATATTACCTTGACCGAGGGGAGCTCCGGCTCGGAAGCGAGATCCGCGTTATTTTTTATCACGTGATCCCACAGCAGCGAGAATGGGGAGGTCAGATCGGGAGGCGTGAATGGAGGGATATTTATCCTGGCCTTCTCCGGCATCAAAGACGTCTTGCCCACTACCAGAATATCGCCCGAAACAGCCGGCACTATCCTGCGGTTCGCGTCGACGAGCGTGCTCGCTATGCCCGTCACTCGCTCCATTCCAGTCATGTTGAAGTAATATTTGACGTCGTCCGACAGAGCCCTGAAATCGATGTCAATGACCTTGCCCTGACCCGGGAGCAATGTTTTGAGCGCCGCTATGCCGAGCGTCTCGGCAGGGTTCTCCATCCGCGCCATAAATGAGCTTTTGTCGGGCTTGAGCACGACAGGGCACCGCATGTCCTTCAGCAGTTCCGCCGGTATCCATACGTCCGGCGGGACATCGAGGCTCGCCGACATTCTGACGATGGCCGAGTACGGCGTCCTGTTGACCCTGCCCTCGGAGACTATGCGCTCTATCGGCACATATCTGGCGTTAGCCGGCAGTTCATCTGAGTATGAGGATGTTATGGGCAGACACGCCAGCATCAGTACGGGGGCTAAAAAAACGGCGCGAAGTCGCTGGATGAGGGTCATTTACGGCGCAGCTCCGATATTACCTCAGCCGCTATCGACTGAGACTCGGACGACGGCTGCATGTTGATTTCATCGGCCGTTTCAAGAGCCGCTTCGCGCCACGACGAACCCATATTGCCCACGCTTGTCAGCATAACCGAGACGGCGTTTCTCACTGCGGCTTCTTTTGATGACGCGTGTTTGCGCGCAAGAAAGAGCGCGTTATCGAGAAATCCGAACTCCGCGTCATGCCGCGAGCCTTTGTCCGACACTATTGCGGCGATCTCGACGAAGCCCTTCGCGATATCGTTTTTGTCGCTCGAATCCGCCAGAGCGGACGCCATCCTCATCCTGTCCGTCATAGGCCGGACGCCCCTTTCGTTTTGTGACTCAGATTAAGAATCGCGATCTCCGGACGCCCTATGGTGCGGACGGGCGGTCCCCATACTCCGGCGCCGCTTGTGATATAGTAGTTTGTATCGCCTTTTTTATAAAGTCCGTAATGTTTTTCGTACATCATCGATACTATGAAGTTGACCGGAAACAACTGTCCCCTGTGCGTATGGCCCGACACCTGCAAAGCCGCGCCCGCCCGTTCGGCCTCTTCGAGGGCGAACGGCTGGTGATCCATCACTATCATCGGGAGGCCGTAAATGGACGAGTCGGCAATCGACTCCGCGATTATGTCCTCTATGCTCTTTCTCCTTGCGCCCATACGCTCGACCGTTCTGTCATCCCTTCCGACGAGGATGATCTCGCCGCCGGGAACCGCCGCCTTGTCGCCAAGAAGCGCCACATTTGATCGGAAGAGAAACTCGGTCACATTGGCAGCTCCGGTGTAGTAATCGTGATTGCCCATGACGGCCCATGTTCCGAGCCGCGATTTGAAGGACGCCATCATTCGTTCGGTCTCCTCGACTCTGGGGGCGTTTCGGAAAAAACTGTTTTCGTCGACCATATCGCCCACAAGCAGCACAATATCGGGCTGCTGTTCGTTTAAGAGATCGGCGATTTTTTTGATATACGACGGGCCGGTGAACTGTCCCAGATGAATATCGGATATGACCGCTATCTTAAGCGAGGCGCCAGGCGCGTCGTCGGGCGCCTCCCATTCGACGTCATGAGTGACGACGACCGGCGTGTTGGCGTTCCATATGCCGGCCGCAGTGATTAGGACGCTGAGCGCTAATATCGTGGTGACGGAACAAAACCTCACTCCGGCGGAAAACGGGGGAGGGTTGTGAGTGATGGCGATCACGCTGTTGAGAGCCCTGAATATATCTGTCGCGACGGTGAGGATACAGGCGTAAATCATGGGCGCGATATAGAGAGATCCCGTAAGTTTCAGAAAATCGTCGAGCCCTGCCGGAAAATTATGCCCAAAGACGCGGCCTATGGGGAAACTCGCTGAACAGATCAGGAACAGGACGCACACGACGGCGCGAAACGCGCCGAACCCGGCGAGAGTCATATAAAGCCTTGCGAACATATACGCGTTTATTATAAAATAAATCCCGAAAACCGTTCCGAAGAAAAGCCCCACGCCAAATTTCGACCTCCGCCATGAACAGACGTTGCAATGTCTTAAAATTTTAACATAATCGCGTTCCGTTTGATTCGGTACGTTTATTTAATCGAACGGCGGCGTCAAAACATGAAGCCGAGCAGCCGCCAGCTCGCGAGAAAGAACATATACCCGATCTCCGCGAATGCCAGGGACATTACCAGAATCTTTTCCAGCCAGTGATAATCGGGGCTTAAAAGTTTGGCGAGCAGTCTGAACCACAGCCAAGCCAACAGCAGCCCTCCGGCGAGCGGGATCACAAAAAGAGCCTTCACCTGATATGGCACGAAGACCCGAAATTCATCGCCCCTGAAAAATATAGCGACGGCGAGCCCTAAAATGAAAACAATCTGCACGCCGCAAAAGAGAGACGATATGCCCCACAGCTCCGTGTCCGACCGATAGCCGCTCTCCCACGGAAACTTTCCCTTGTTTATCGCCATTCCGACGAACAGCCCCAGGAACGACATGAGCGCGGCTATGATAAAGCTCGCCGCCATAGCCGCCTGAAAGTAAAAGCCTTCGTGAACATCGAGTCTGTCGTAAGTGTTATCCACACTTCCGGCGATAAGCGCCTCCACCCTGCCGGTTTCGCCGCGCTGGAAAAAAATATATTGTCCGCTCGAGTCTCCGCCGTCTTCGTTCCTGAAGAGGTCGTCCTCTCCGGCCACAGGATACCAGCGGGTGGGCGGAGCGTTTCCCCTCGTGTGACTCAGAACGACCGTTCCGTTTTCGATCTTTGCCTTCAGCTGATCCGAGAATATGAGAGCCGCTTTCTCGGCTGTGTGGCGCGATATCCTGTTGGTTCTGTAAAAACCCTGTATGTCAGTATAAATTGTCTTTGCGCCTTCGCGGGGGCGTTCGGTTTTATCCTCCGACGCCGGGAAGAAGCGGTTTACGACGGACATGGCGAGTTCTCCGCTGAAATCTATATCAGAGGCGTTGGCGGCAAAAAAGAGCCCGAATCTTTGTTCCGGTATCAGCATGAGGAATGAGGAGAACCCGGAGATATTGCCGCGCCGTTGCAGGGTACGTATGCCGCGAACCGGGCGTTCGAGGTATCCGAGGCCCGTTCCGTTTATCATGGGATGCGGGGAAAAATGGCGGCGCAGCATGCTGCCGGAGTATGTCTCGCTCAAAATCCTGTTTCGCCCGATGGCTCCGCCGGATAAAGAGGCGATCATAAAGCGTCCCATATCGCGCGCAGTCGTGTTCATGCCAACGGCCGGCATGTCATAGCGGTATTCGTACGGCGTCTTTGCGCCATTTGCGTCGTAGCCGGACGCAACGCGCGCCATTTCCTCTTCGCTCGGCGAGAATGTGCTCGAATCCATACCGAGAGGCTGAAATATATGACGTTTTATCGCCGCGTTGAAATTGAGCCTCGAATATCGTTCGAGGATGGCGCCCAAAAGAGCGTATCCCATATTGGAGGAGCTATAAAACGTCCCCGGTTCCGCGTAACGGGCGGGAAATCTTTTGGACAGTCTGTCCGCGTACGACCGCTCGTCGCCGGAGGTCGGAGAGGCGACCTCCAGTTCCTTGTAATCGATCCCGGCTGTGTGAGTCAAAAGATGTCTCAGCGTGACCGGGTTGTCGAACAATTCGGGGATTTTCCATCGCCGCAGATACAAATTGACGTTTTCATCGAGGCCCACGCGCTCGCGCTCGGCAAGCTGCATTATGGCGGCGGCCGTGACCGGCTGCGATATGGCGCCGATACGAAACAGCGTGTGTTCCGTGTCCGCCGGGGTTCCCTTCGTCATATCTGAAACCCCATAAGCGTTGATGTACAGGATTTCGCCGTTGTGAACCGCGACAAAAGCCATTCCCGGTATGCGTCTTTCTTTTTGAACTCCCGCCAGAAAACCGTCCACGAATGACGCGAACTCCCGCTGTTTATCGGTTATCCCGCGGGGCGCGTTTCGGGAAGCGGCATGGGCCGCGCCGGTAAACGCCAGGGACAGAATAATTATGAACATAGCCCACGCCGCGCTTCGTTCGAGCGGTCGCGGGGGCGGAATGAAATTTTTCAATCCTGTTTTACTCGGCGTCTGATCGATTTTTCCCTGAGCGTGCATTTTTCGAAGAATGTCCGATCCAGGTTGACGTATCCGTCCACGAACGGTATGAGGCGGCCGATATACTGCCCCTTTACGACGGCCACCATGACCAGTTTGCCCATCATGCGGAGCGTCTCGTAGATCGGAAGATAATCGGTGTCTCCGCTCACGAATACAGCGGTGTCATACGCGTTGAAAAAAGCCATCCGGAGCGAATTTATCGCTATATTTACGTCCGTGCCCTTTTCGACTTTGTAATAAGTGTCGCTCTCTTTTATGTTCATGGAGACGTTCGGTTTGGTCGGGCGCGCCATATGAGCTCCCTCTATGACGTCGAAATTTCTCTGTACCCTCATGCCCGCCGCCCAGTTATAATATTTTTCGAGACCTTCGTCCTGCATCAGAAAATCATCGGGTTTCGGAATGAATAATATGGTTTTCATAAGTTCTCCGTCATTGACCGAAGCCACTATCTGGCGGGGCAATTCGTTGTAATCGAGCCTTGGAGCTGATTCAGGGCTGTAGAGGGTGCCGAGCGCTATCTGAAAATTCATATGATCGATAAATACCATGGTTCTCGCCATAAAACCGCCTCTTCCTTATTAACGCATACTTATAGCATATGAACGTCATTATACCTCCTGTCTATGATATTGATCTCAGATGAATATTCAGTAATTTTCATGGCTTTTGTTTCATCTTTCACTTTAGCGCAATTACGAGAAAATACCTAACATAAAATTTATATATTATAATAGGTGACAGGGCGGCAATTATTTTTTTTTGGTCTCGGGTTCTTCGAGGCGGAATTTCTTATCGGCAAGGAGGAGGCAACTTGGAATCAATGGATTTTAAAACTTCTCAGGCGGGAACCCTCGAGTCGATGGATTGTCTTGTCACTGTGACAGGTCCATCCGACGTCAGGATAATAGAGGTGTCGGGCGGTTCCGCGTCTCGTTTCAGGACCGCGATAGAGCTCAAGGTGAACGAGGTTTTAGACGGCATGGGTTGCGACGCCGGGGTCAGGGTCACGGTTCAGGATAACGGGGCGTTCGGCGTCGTCCTCGGCGCGAGAGTCGAAGCCGCGTTCGCGCGCTATAGGGGAGGCGCTCTCTCATGAGGAGGACGATGCTCTATCTGCCGGGCAATAACCCGAATATGCTGCTTCGCGGACATTTGTTCGAGCCGGATGGCCTGGTGATCGACCTGGAGGATTCCGTATCGGCGGGCGAGAAGGACTCGGCCCGCATACTGGTGCGCGACGTGCTGCGCGGAGGCGAGTTTGGAAACTGCGAGGTGACCGTCCGCATAAACGCCGCCGACACGGATCATTGGAGAAACGACGTTGGAGCGGTGGTTCCGTGCGGCGTCGCCGGACTGAGGGTTCCAAAAGTCGAAAATCCCCAGATGGTTCGCGACATAGATGAGGAAATATCGGCTGTGGAAGCCAGGTCGGCCATCGAGCCCGGCAGCGTAAAAATATTCTGTTTGCTAGAGACCGCCATGGGAGTCTGGAACGCGTTCGACATAGCGAAAGCCTCCCCTAGGGTTACGGCCATACTGCCAGGGGGCGAGGATCTCGCGGCGGATCTCCGCACGAGCCGCAGCAGGGAGGGCACGGAGCTCGAGTGGATACGGCGCATGATAATAGTCGCCGCCAGAGCCGCCGGCGTCGACGCGCTCGATACAGTATACCCGCACGTCAACGACGACGAGGGGCTCGAGCGCGAGGTCGGATTTATAAAGCAATTGGGTTACGACGGCAAGAGCGTCATACACCCGAATCAGATACCGGTGATCCACGCGGTCTTCAACCCGACAGAGAAAGAGATACAGACCGCGAGACGGATAGTCGACGCTGCCGCCGAGGCGGCTTCGCGCGGACTCGGCGCCGTCTCCCTGGACGGGCGGATGATAGACGCGCCGGTCATACGCCGCGCAAGATACACGCTCATGCGGGCGGGTTTGTCGACCGATCTCGAAATGAAAGGGTGAGACCATGGAGCTTAACGCCGTACATAGAGAGATACCGCCGCGCATAGATGGATACGGGGATACATCCGGTAAGCTGTTCGAGGGGGCGTTTGCGAGGCATCCGTCCGGATACCGATCCGGAGCACGTATGCGCTCGTTTACCCCAAACTCCGGCAGCAAACTTTCCGGCAGCATAAAAGACGCGATAAAGGCCTCGGGACTCAAGAGCGGCATGACGATATCGTTCCACCATCATCTGCGCAACGGGGATTATGTCGTGAACCAGGTCATCAAATCCTGCGCGGAGCTGGGGATCGGAGACCTCACGATATTTCCGACAGCTCTTTTCGAGGTTCACAAGGGGATAATACCCTACATAAAAAGCGGCGTTGTGAGCCGCATAATGGGTTCGGTCAACGGCGCGATAGGACGCCTGGTCTCCGAGGGCGGGCTTGGCTCTCCAGTCGTTCTGCGCAGTCACGGCGGCAGGCCGAGGGCCGTCATTTCGGGCGATGTGCATATAGACGTCGCCTTCATCGCCGCTCCCACCGCTGACCGCGCCGGCAATATATCCGGCCAGATGGGAAGCGCCGCCTGCGGCTCAATAGGGTACGCCTTCACCGACGCTGAGTATGCCGACGTCGTTGTTGCCATAACGGACAATCTTCAGAGTTACCCAATTTCGCCCGTTTCGATATCAGGGATATTCGTCGATTTGGTTGCGGTGACGGACTTCATAGGGGATCCAGCGGGCATAGTCTCCGGCACCACGAGAGTTACGAGGGATCCGTTGCGCCTGCTCATAGCTAAATACGCGTCCCGCCTTATAGAGGCGTCGCCGTATTTTATGGACGGCATAAGCTTTCAGACCGGCGCCGGCGGCATTCCACTCGCGGTTACCTCGTTCATGAGGGAGGCCATGAAGAGGCGCGATATCAGAGCGTCGTTCGGTTTGGGCGGCATCACCGGATATTTTGTCGATCTCATGAAAGAGGGCCTCGTTCAGAAACTCATGGATGTCCAGTCGTTCGACCTTGAAGCGGCCAGATCCATAGCGTCGAATCCGGATCACATCGAAATTTCGGCGGATTGGTACGCCAATCCCTGGAACTGCGGAGCCGCTGTAAATATGCTAGACGTCGTCATCCTTGGGGCCACCGAGGTGGACGTCGATTTCAACGCGAACGTCAACACGGAGGCAGACGGAGCCCTTCTGCACGGCATAGGCGGACATCAGGACACAGCGGCTGGCGCCAAGCTCACCATAATCGCGCAGCCCCTCACGAGAGGCCGCATACCCTGTGTGGTCGACAGAGTGCACACGGTTACGACTCCTGGCGATGTCGTGGACGCCATAGTGACGGAGTTCGGCGTGACGATAAACCCGAAGCGGATCGATCTGCTGGACGCCTGCGTGGATTTCGCCGCCTCCCGCGAGATACCGCTCATTCCCATGGACGAGCTCGCGGCGAAAGCGAAGTCGATGTGTGGCGCCATGGAGCCCATCCGGACGACCGACAGGGTGGTGGCCATAGTCGAGTGGAGGGACGGAACCGTAATAGACATAGTGCGTCAGCTCGAGAAGCAAGTATCCTGATTTAAATCGCCGCCCCTCGCGCGGGCGGTCTTCGGAGGGGGAGTGCCCGTTATGATAAAACGTTATTTGCCGGCATGTCTTTTGGCCCTGTGTTTATCGGTCGCGGCGCTCGCCGCCGAAACTCCCTGGATGAGCGTTGCCGAGCGGCGGGATTTCCCCATCTCCGATCAGGACTCCGTGCTTTCGCGGGCCTATGAGGAGCTGAAGGATGTTTACGGCGGGGAATTGGACATCGAGAGCCTCAAAAAAAACAAACATTACATCCATGCGGTGAGGTCTGAAAAATATAAGACGGATGTGATCGTAGTGATGATAGAAGACCGCTCTGTGCGGGAGCCGGATTGTTATTACGAGGTCATTTTCGAGCTGCCGGGCATGAACCAGGTGGCTGTGGGAGGCGCGTGGCTGAATGTTCCCATCGATGAGTATCTTGGCTCGGTTCTCTCCGATCTCTACGAAGAAGGCCGGTCTTGACTGCTAGGGATCAGGGAGGGATGATTGTTCTATGAATTTGAATGAACTGGCCGGCAGGATGATAGAGACCCGCAACGCTGTGGTTTTCACCGGAGCTGGTATGAGCACCGAGTCCGGCCTCTCCGATTTTCGCTCGAAAGGCGGGATGTGGAACGTGGAGGATCCGATGGAGCTCGCCACGACGTCCGCGATGCGCGGGAATTACGAAAAATTTCACGCGTTCTATTCCAGCCGCTTCGAACAGATGGCGTCCGCCCGCCCCAACGAAGGGCATAAAATACTGGCGCAATGGGAGCAACGCGGTCTCGTGAGCTGCATAATAACTCAGAACATAGACGGCCTTCACTCTGCGGCTGGTTCTGGCGTGATACATGAACTTCACGGCTCGGTAAACGCCGTCCGATGTATGGAGTGCGGGGCGCCCTCGTCACAGGTGGAATTTATAGACGCAAAACCCTGCGCCTCCTGTGGAGGCAGGCTCAGGCCCGGCGTAGTTCTCTTCGGCGAAAGCCTTCCCGCCGACGCGCTCGACGCGTCGTGGGCCGCTTCGGAGACAGCGGGGGTCTTTCTGGTGCTCGGTTCGTCGCTGCAGGTCTCGCCGGCGAATCAGATGCCGGTATTGGCGAATCGAGCGGGCGCCGTAGTCGTCATCTGCAACCGCGACGTAACGCCTATGGATTATCTCGCCGGCTACAGGACGAGCGAGGGAATAGGGGAGTTTCTGAGGAAACTAGATGCCGAGATCGGTTGAGAGGCGGATAGTTACACCTGGGTTATTTGATTTTTTCCAATTTTCCGGACAGCTCTTCCCATAGAGCGTAGTCGGACGCGAGCGTTTCCTCGATTTCGCCGCGCTCGATCATAAGGTTTTGAACCCGTCCGGTTTCAGCCAGCGCTTCCGGTCGGCAGAGCAGCGAGTCTATCTCGTCGCGCCTTGCCTCTGATTTCGATATTTCCGCTTCGACGGGCGCTATCCTGTCCAAAAACACCTTGCGCTCCCGGTATAGCCTGTTTCGCTCCGAGGCTTCGAGCCGGCGTTTTTCCTTCAAGTCAGCGGTTTCAGGTTCGCTCAGCGACACTGTCGTAGTGGTCATCGCAGCCGCGCGGCGCTCTATGAAATACGAGTAGTTGCCGGGATAGCTGCGCATCCGGGCATCCCTTATTTCGAGCACACGCAGGGCCAGGTTGTCGAGAAAAAACCTGTCGTGGGAGACGAGAAGAAGCGTTCCGCCGTATTGGAGCAGGGCATGTTGGAATATCTCGCGCGAATTCATGTCGAGATGGTTCGTCGGCTCGTCCAGGATGAGAAAATTTGAATCCGACAGCATCAGCTTGAACAGGGCGAGGCGCGATTTCTCGCCGCCAGAGAGAACGCTCACCGGTTTTTTTATGTCGTCGCCGGAGAAGAGAAACGCCCCGAGCAGGCTGCGGCGCGCGGCCTCCGTCATCGTCGAACCGGTGCGGGAGGCCTCCTCCCATATCGTATGAGAGTAATCGAGGTTTTGCGCGCTCTCCTGCGAGAAATAGGCGAGCTTGACGTTATGCCCTAGCTTTACGCTGCCGCTGTCCGGCGCTTCGGTTCCCGATAATATCCGCATGAGAGTCGATTTTCCGGCGCCGTTCACGCCGACGAGCGCGACCCGTTCGCCTCTTTTGATCTCTATGTCGGCGTTCGAGAATATCTCGTGGTTTCCATAGCTTTTCGATATCCCATGCGCGCTCACGATGTCATAACCGCTTCGCGGGGCCTCTGGGAATACTATTTTCACCGTTTTGTCGGCGGAGTCCGTCTCGAAAATTTCCATCTTCTCGAGCTGTTTTATGCGGCTTTGAACCTGGGTGGCCTTGCTCGATTTGTAGCGGAAACGCTCGATAAAACGCCGCGTGTGTTCTATGCGCTCGCGCTGGTCTTGTGCCGCGCGTTCGAGCCTCTCGCGGGCCGCTTCCTTCTCTATGAGGTATTTGTCGTATCCCATGGAGTAGGTCGTTATCTCCCCGCGCGTCATATCGGCTATTTCTGTCGCCATGTGTTCCAGGAAGCGCCTGTCGTGGGAGACGAAAATGATTATCCCTCGATGATCCCTGAGCCAGCCTTCGAGCCACTCCATGCTCTCCGTGTCGAGATGGTTCGTCGGTTCGTCCAGGAGCAAAATGTCCGGGGCCTGGATCAAAACGGAGGCAAGCGCTATGCGCATTCTCCAGCCGCCGGAGAACTCCGTGCATGGCCGCTCCGAATCCGCCGCCGCAAACCCAAGCCCGCCGAGCACTTTTTTGGCCGTCGAATCGAACTCGTAGCCGCCTTTGTGAGAAAAGTCACGCTCGAGCCGCTCGTGGAGGGCCAGCGCCGATTTGAGTCCGGCGGAATTTTCCGCGCTCGAGGATATTTTCTCCGCGACTTCTTCGAGTGCGCTTTGCAGTGACGACAGCCCGGCGCTTTCGCGCAGAAAATCGATGACTTTGCCGCTTCCAAGCTCCACAAGATCCTGCGGCAGATATCCGAGAGTCGCTCCTCTGTCGTACTCGACCGTACCGTCGTCCGATTCGAATAGCCCCGATAAGATGCGTAGAAACGTGGATTTGCCGACGCCGTTGTCGCCTACAAGCCCAATCCTCGAACCTTCCGTCACGAGCCAGTTGATGTTTTTTAATATTGTCTTCTCTCCAAACGCGAGAGACAGGTTTTTTATTATAATCAGGGGCGAACCCTCCCATTCACGCGCAAGTTTACCACATATCGCGCGGCGTGAAGCAGTCATCCGGCGCAGCCGGATCAAATGACATTCTTTAGCGGCATTGCCTTGATTTTTATGTCAATTTTTGGGCCATTCGTTTTTATATGATAAAATAATATAGCTTATAACAGGTTGTTTGAAAAAAGATATATTTCCACATTGAAAGGGGAGTTTTCTACGATTTACGAATGGAACTCGAACCTGGAGATTGGTTATCCCATAATCGACGCCCAGCACAAAGGGCTGTTCGACACAATGAACCGTTTCTTTTCATCCTGCTATTATCCATACGAGATGAAGCGCGAGGATGTGGAAGAAGCGCTCCTCTATCTGGAACAGTACACAAAGGAACACTTTGAGACGGAGGAGACAATACAGATAGAAAGCAGTTATCCGGAATACAACCAGCACAAACGGTTCCATGAGGAATTTAAAATAATGGTTCGCGGCCTCAAATCGGATCTCGAACGCAAGGGGCCGACGCGTGAACTGTTGGGACAGATCGAAATGGCCATCGCAAGCTGGCTCGTGGATCATATAGAGATTGAGGATATGAAAATAGGCAGGCATCTTCATCGCATCAACGAAATACGGGAAGGGCTCGCCAGGCGAAGTGGAGTAGTTGCCGGCGATATCGCGATTTCCACGCGGAATGACGACGAGGAAGCGGGCGACGCCGAAATTCCCATACATATTTAGTATGGATGTGATAACAATACTGTAATTTGAAATCCGCATCTCCAATTTCGAGAAAACCGAATATTCCTAACCCAATCAGCGTGGAGTTTTTCTCTCGTTTATTCAGCGTTTTGTTGTAAAAATTAGGGGGAAGTAATGTGGGCGATAAAAACATAGCTCAGTCTATTAAAAAAGGCGTCGGGTGGGCGACGCCCATTATGCTGGGTTATGTGCCGATAGGGATGGCTTACGGTCTGCTGGCGAGGCAGAGCGGGGTGGGCGTCTGGGAGTCGTTGGGATTGTCCGTCTTCGTGTATGCAGGCGCCGCGCAGTTTATAGCCGTTTCGATGCTCTCGGGCGGGATTGGATCCGCGATAATCATCGGCGCCGTTTTTATCGTCAACTTCAGGCACGTCCTCATGTCCTCGTCCCTGTCGCCAATGCTCGGATCCTGGAGTAAATTGTCTCGCGTGTCGCTGGGCTGCCTGCTGACGGACGAGTCGTATGTTCTGCACGCCGTTCATTTCGGCGATGGGGACATGGACGCGGCCGCCGCTATAACGCTCAACGTCACTGCTTATCTCTCGTGGTCTGCGGCCGGTTTTGCCGGTTTCGTCCTTGGGAATGTAATCGAGAATCCAGAGGCGTGGGGACTGGATTTCGCGCTTTCCGCCATGTTCATCGGGTTGTTGATCCCTGTCTGCCGGAACCGTCCCTCCGTTACAGCGGCGTTGTGCGGAGGAGGGGCGTCCCTCGCGATACATATGGCCGGAGCGGGGAGTTGGGCCGCTTTTGGAGGCGCTCTTGCCGGCGCCACGGCCGGGGTATGCCTTGGGGGCGAAAAAGTTTGAACGGCGTC
>JAITOL010000123.1 GCA_031289955.1 Synergistaceae bacterium | reverse complement strand
CGCTTCATCGATGCTCTTGAAACCGTGCGGGGAGGCAAGCTCGGCGCCAGCTACAACTTGTGTGCATACAAACCCTTTTCCGAAAATCTCAACCGCGTCTATCGTGCGATTGATCCATTCTTGGCGCCCTACCCACTTATTTTTGCCAGGGCACAGCCATTTTGATTTTTCCTCGTCCCATACTTCGATGTTAGGGCAGTATGACGTTAACCCTGTTTCGTCGTATAAACGCTTTACCTGCTTTTTGGAGTAGGCGGGTGCCATTAGCTGACTGGAAAAACGCCCCTTAAAATTGCGGCCGATAGCGCGCAGCACACGGATATACCTATCCACTTCATTATCGAACAACTCATTTCCTCCGTAATCCAAACCGCCGGAAAGCTGTATCTCAGAAAAGCGCCCGCGCTCTTTCAACGCTTCTCTTACGGTTTCGTAAATATCCTCTTGGTTCATTTCCCTGGTCTTTCTCCAATCCTCCGTGTTCGAGGCCGTTTCATCGGCGGCATGGCCCAGCTTCGGAGTGTCTTTGGAGTTGGTGAAAAACGCGCAGAACTTACACTGATATCCGGTTTCCCACAGGCGGCAATGTTGGTATGCGGTGATAAACAATTTTTGCGTCCTTACACCAGCGATAGCCTCCATCGGAACGCCCCTGTCCGTCCGTTTTCCGAAAAAACCGGGTCTTGGCACAAAATCGACAGAGTCTATCGTTTCTCCTCGATCCATAAGCAGAAATACTCCCTCAGCGTCGCTCCAATCGACGTGATAGGGGTTGGTATATGCTGGGTCTCCATAGTTTATGTATACGTTTGTCGCGTCTCTCAGAAGAATTGAACCAGGCATCGCTTTTCCCTTCGTCCTGCCTTCAAAATCGATGAAAAATGGCTCTAAAAAACCAAAGTTATAAACTTCGCTCTGAACTTCGTCGAGCGCGCGCGGCGTCAACTCGACCCCGTGCAGTATCATGCTGAGTTTGAGGATCACAAAGGGGGAAACGTCAGGATATCGTATTATCGCCTTTTCAAGTTCCGATAATTTTGAGGAAATCATAGCGGCGCCTTCTCTCATAGCAATTTAAAACATGACTGTCAATAAATTATATCCACACAATACCCGCGATCACTCCAGCGTTCACAGTAAACAAGAATACAAAGTCTATTTTCCCGAGCGGCACTGGGAAGGCTTGGCCGCGCCCGGCATCGCTGTCAAAGCCGCGGGATTCCATCGCCATGGCGATGCTTTCCGAGCGTTCAAAAGCGTGAACCAACATTGGGAAGAAACGTTTTTTCGAGAGCGGGCCGGTTTTTATCCCGCGCACCGCCAGCGCTGAACGCACAATCTCATACTCGCTGTGCACAACCGGGAAAAAGTGATATGCCGCAAGCAGTCCATACGCGAATTTAGGCGGCAGATGAAACTGCTGCATGAGGCTCATGATAAAATCCATCGAGTTTGTGGTGAGCGCGAACAAAATGCCTATTCCACCAAAAGCCAGCACTCGAGAGGAGAGCTTCAGCGCACTGTCCCACGATGTCACGTAGACAGCCCTTTCCCCAGCGGCGGCGGCGTTTGCGACATCGCCCGCTGATGAAAATAGAAAACCGGACATGAACATCCCGGCCGCCGTTAAAAAAAATGGCAGCAACCTCAAAAGCAGTTTTTTTTTGTTCACCGAACGCGTACACGCCGTCGCGGCAAAGCTGACTATAAAAACCACGATGTTCAAGCGGATGTTATATGTTATGGATAAAACAAGCGACGCTATCAACAGCGTCAAAAATTTATATCCGGGGTTGAGTCTGCTCATAAGGACCTCCTGGTTTGTTATTTTAATTCCGACAGCGTCCCGTCATCCAAACTCAAAATACGATTGGCGAACGCTCTCGCAAGCGCGTGGTCATGGGTTGCGATGATAGCGGTCAAGCCTTGCGACACGCGTTTTTGCAGCAATTCCATGATGAAACGGGTGGCTTGCGCGTCCTGCGCGTAAGTTGGTTCGTCAAGCAGCAGTATGGGTCTGGAGCCGGCAAGCATGGAAAGGATCGCAAGCCGCCGTTGCTGTCCCTGGCTCAGCATATAAGGAGATGTGTCCGCGTACGCTAAAAGACCAAATTCAATCAGCAGCGCCTCGATCCCGGCCGGATCGTCCATTGCGGGCTTGGAGCGGTGTGCGTTTTTCAGCGTGATCAGTATCTCGTCACGTACCTTTAGCGATAAAAACTGATATCGCGGGTTCTGGAACACGAGCCCGACCGTCGATGAAACGCTGAGGTTCCCGCTAAATCGGATCAACCCAGCGACCGCCAGCAACAGCGTGCTCTTTCCACTCCCATTTCTGCCGATAAGCGCGGTGATCGTCCCCTTCATTACTTCGAGAGACAGGGATGAAAATACTTGTTTACCGCCATATGAAACGGCCAGGTCTTTTATCACTACGGCGTTTTCCTCTGGTTTTGGGGAAGGGAGAGGTGTCCGCCCGTCAAGCCATTCATCCCCGAAAAATAATCCTCTGTCGGTGAAGGCGCTTTTTCTGCGCTCCAGATCCGGCGGGTAAATGTCCGCCTCCGTTATGTGTCCGTCTCTGTCCATAATTATGATGCGTGATAGAAAGGGGCGCCAATAGTCGAGCTTGTGATCGACGATGAACAACGTGAGGCCGCTTTTGTTGAATATCTCCAATTTTTTCGCGAGCTCGGCGCAGGATATAGGATCGACATTGGCGAAAGGCTCATCTAAAACCAACGCTTCCGCCCCCGTCGCCATCGCTGTCGCGAGCGCGATCTTTTGTTTTGTCCCTCCGGAAAGGGAGTGAATCGGCGCCGTTTCAGCATCTTCCAAGCCCACGAGCCTCAACAGCTCGCGCATGCGCGCCCGCATATCGCCGGCGTAAGATATGTTTTCCAGGGCGAATAGTATTTCATGATCCACTCGGCCCATACAGAACTGATTGTCCGGATTCTGGAACATGATCGATATTCGTCTTGCTCTCAGGCTAGGAGAAAGAAGCGAGACAGCCATATCCCTTATGTACAGATCGCCTGTCAGAGCTCCGGCATACTCTGGATAAAGGCCCGCGAGACAATAGGCGAGAGTGCTCTTCCCGCAGCCTGACGGGCCCGCCAGCACGACCGCCTCCCCCTGTTTGACCGCGAAACTCACATTTTCGAAGACAGGCGGAGCGTTTTCCTCGTAACGGAAGGTCAGATTTCGGCAAGATAAAATGCGGCGCTCTCCAGATGCCTCATCCACGCGGTTTTCCAAGCGCATAGCTTTTTAACAACCCCGTTCTCGCCAGTCCGTCCCCAATCAATTTACATATGACGCCTGAAAATACGACGGAGCTTATCAGGCGGATAAGGAACATGACGGAAAGCAGCCGTATGGACAACAGACCGAAGCCTGACCGCACGAAGCCCCATAGGAAACTTGTGACGCAGCTGCCGGTTGCCGCAAGGCACATCGTCATTAAATTGAACTTTTTGTAACGCCCCAGCGCGAAAGGAATTTCCGCGCCGACGCCCTGTATAATGCCGGCTACAAAGACCATAGGGCCGTACATGTTGCCCATAAGCACTTCTATCAGCGCGGCTAGCACCTCTGCGACGATAGCGACTCCGGGCTTTTGCATTACGTAAGCCGCGAGCGTGGATGCCATGAACCACACACCAAAAACAATCTCATTGCCAAACATGGCAAGCCCGATAGGAGTGAGCAGAGAACTGAGGAAAGAGGCGAAATATACCGCGCCAAGGTAAATGACGGCAAAAACGATCGACAGCAGAGCCACCATGATGATATCCCGCAGTTTCCAAATGTAACTATTCATTGAATCCCCTCCTTATAAGGTTTGTTTCCTCATTGCCCATCGATTTGCTGCGTCTGTGTCGGACTGTTTACGGATAATGTAAACGCGAGCACGTAATGCGCTGCCGCTGTTTGCGTGTAAGCGCACGCTTTTTCCAGATAATCGAATATCGAGTGGACATCGCCGTTCAAACGAGTGGCGTAATGGATCGTCGATGGCCGAAGCCCGTCGTGTTCCGCCATACGATATATATGAGCTATGCTGTCGATATAATTTTCACAACCCAGAGGATACAGGGCGATTTTGCACAAAACAGGGAAATGTATTCCTTTTATGGACGAAATATTCGGAGGCGTCCCATTTTGAGAAAGATAGCTGTCTCCGTCGACGTCGCCCGGGCAGCCTTTGGAGAACTGTCCTTCAAGAGCCATATGCACGCCGGGCCGGTAGGCGTTTACGAATAATCCTCGGACGGCGTCGGCGACGTGGCTCAGTTTGCCGCGGTATACTGTCGACAAAACGTCGGATGAACTCCACACCGTCGATGTGTCAGTTTTTCCCAGAGCGTCCAATATAATTGATATAAAATTACTATCCATCGGATAAAGGGAAAACCTGCATCCCGATATCTCAAGACTGGCTCCCCTTCCATCCCATGGAAGATCTGGACTATCGCAAACCGAAGTTTCCTGCATAAAAACCTCCCCCTCTCGCTTTATAATCAATTTAAAAAAATAAAAAGTGCTTCCCTTATGGAAAGCACTTTTTATTTTTAAAAATCGCTTCCCTGCGCTGGTATTAACCAACAGGTTCAATGGGTCAGGTTTTAACCTTCTCAACTCCGCAGAGTCCCCCCGCTGTTATTTTGTAAAGGAGCGGATGCTAATAAATACTATATTTAATATACCAGACGACTTTTTTTTGTCAAGGAAGCGCACAAAATAGCCAGGGCAAAACGCATTGGGTGCTGCTGCAATGGACGGGAGCTGAAAAGAGCGCGTCGCTCGACCGCAAGATAGGTGAGGCGCGCGTCTCCTGACATCTAGCGATATGGACGGCGTTCTATTACTATGGATTCGTCGTTTTATTACGTTAAATTCAGCGCCGCGAGAGCGCTCCAGAACCCAGTCTTTTGTTGGAGTTCGCGGCGCCGAGATTTCCGGTCTTTGATTCATTCAGGGAGGGAGACCCGCCTATTCTGAATTTGGCGACCTGTTCCTGCATGTTGCCGGCTATGGAGTGCAAATTTTTGCTCGAAGCCGCTATCTCAGATATGTCCTTCGATTGCTCCTGTGCCGCGGCCGAAATATTTTTTGAGGCGTCCGACGTCTTGACGCAGACCTTGCCCAAATCCTCTGCGGAACTATGTATTACTTTGCTCGAGTTCGAGAGTTCGCCGGTCAGGGATGTGATCTGCTGTATCTCCTGATTCAGCTCCGTTATGTTGGCAATGATCTTTTCGAGCATCACGCCGTTTTGCGTGACGACATCCACGCCCTTTCCGGACTCCGCCACTCCGATGTTCATCAATTCCACCGTGTTCTCGGTATCGTGCTGGATTTCATTGATCTCGACAGTTATCTTATCGGTCGCCTGCTTGGATTGCTCGGCAAGCTTCCTGACCTCCTCCGCGACGACAGCGAAGCCTCGCCCCATCTCGCCGGCACGGGCCGCCTCTATTGCCGCGTTTAGCGCCAGCAGATTCGTCTGCTCTGAGATAGCGTTAATCAGGGACACAATCTCGTTTATTTTCTTTGATTTTTCGCCAAGCTGTTTTATGGCCTCCGCGGTCTCCTTCGTAGTAGTGGAAATATTGTCCATCTGTTTTATCGCTTCGGAGAGGGCTCTGCTCCCGCTCTCGGCGACGGCGGAGGTCTGTGTCGATTTTTCTGAGACGAGCGTTGTAATCGACGCTACGTTGTCGATGCTGCTCGTTATCTCTTCGATGGCCTCGGTCATTTCCTCGACGGCACGCATCTGAAGCTGAGT
>JAITOL010000182.1 GCA_031289955.1 Synergistaceae bacterium | reverse complement strand
CGGGGAGGGGCCTCCGGAACGTCCATAGTGGCCGCCAGCAGTTCGAAGAGCAGCAGGCCGGAGAATACGTCGTTCTTGAGCCCAAACCTCGCCCGGGGAAAGAGCGACGCGCACGCCATGGCGCACCTCCTCAGGCTGGACGAATCCCATTGCGGCGCCTCGCTCTCGATAAAATCCTTTTCCTCCTCCGAGAGCGACGCGCCGGCGAACGACTTCTCACCCCAGAGGCTGAACGCCCACATATCCCGAAGCAGCGGAAAGAGCCCGTCGAGAAACCGTTCGGGGGACACGCCGAGGTCGAGTGCGGATTTCAGCGAGGCGGACGCGTCGTCGGGATGTTCCCGCACCTCGACGATCCAGCGCTCCATCTCGGCCCTGGCCCCGCCTCCAAACAACGCCCGAACGGAATCCATCCCAAGCCCCCCGTGCCCCAAAGCCACGGCCTGCTCGAAAAGCGATATGGCGTCGCGGAGCGCCCCGTCGGCGTTCCGGGCTATCTCCCACAGAGCGGAATCCTCGGCGGCGATGGCCTCCGCCCGCGCTATGTCGCAAAGGCGCGAGACGATACGCTCAGTCGATATTCTGTGAAAGGGTATGTGCTGGCATCTGGAGCGTATCGTCACGGGAACCTTGTGGGGCTCGGTAGTGGCGAATATGAACATCACGGACGAAGGAGGCTCCTCGAGCGTCTTCAGAAGCGCGTTAAAAGCCTCCATCGTCAGCATGTGAACCTCGTCGAGTATATAGACCTTCATTCCGCCCATGAACGACGCGAGGCCGACATGGGACTTCAGCTCCCTTATCTGGTCGATGCCGCGGTTGGAGGCGCCGTCTATCTCCATCACGTCCATATGCTCGCCGGAGGCGACGGCGCGGCACGAGTCGCAGACACAGCACGGCTCGCCCTCCGGAGTCGGGGCCTGGCAGTTCACAACTTTGGCCAAAAGGCGCGCGGCAGTGGTTTTCCCGCAGCCTCGCGGCCCCGAGAAAAGATAAGCGTGACTCAAACGTTGTTCCAGAAAAGAGGAACGCAGGAGCGCGTTAGCCGCATCCTGCCCCACAACTTCTCCGAATAACCGGGGCCTGTACCTTCTATAAAGGGAAACGTGCAATAACTATTCCTCCATCTCGCTCGAGCGAGGTATGTCGCGGAAACCTTCGCGTTTATTCTATCATGAATCAGAGGCGCGCGACCCCGGTACTACGCGCGGCCGCGGCTACGCCGGACGCCACGGCGGGAACGACCCTCGGATCGAGCGCGCCGGGGATGATGTAGTCCGGGCTGAGTTCGGAGTCGGACACGAGGTTCGCAAGAGCGCGCGCGGCCGCCAGTTTCATCTCCTCGTTGATGCGTCGCGCCCGAACGTCGAGAGCCCCTCTGAATATCCCGGGGAAGCCGAGGCAGTTGTTGACCTGATTTGGAAAATCGCTGCGCCCCGTGGCGATGACCGCCACACCGGCCTCCCGCGCCTCGTCGGGGAAAATTTCCGGCGTCGGGTTTGCCATGGCGAAGACGATGGAGCCCTTCGCCATGGAGCGGGCCATCTCTACGCTCACAGTGTTCGGGGCCGAGACGCCCATGAAAACGTCCGCGCCGCGCAGCACATCCACGAGGAGGCCTTTTTCGCCCTGCGGATTCGTCGTGGCGGCGAGTTCATCTTTTGACTCGTTCATTCCGGCGCTTCTGCCCTTGTATATCGCTCCGTTGCGGTCGCACAGGATGACGTTGCGAGCCCCGGCGGACATGAGAAATTTACAGATGGCGGCCCCGGCGGCGCCGGCGCCGTTCATGACTATCTTTATATCCGAAATGCTCTTGCCCACGATTTTGAGGGCGTTCAACAGCCCCGCCAGCGAGATGACGGCCGTTCCGTGCTGATCGTCGTGGAAGACCGGAATGTCGCACGCGTCCTGAAGCAGACGCTCTATCTCGAAGCATCGGGGAGCGGATATATCCTCGAGATTTATGCCGCCGAGCCCCGGCGTGAGAAGCGCTACCGTCTCGACGATTTTGTCGACGTCCCGCGTCCGAAGCGCCAGAGGGAAGGAGTCGATGTCGGCAAAACGCTTGAAGAGGACGCTCTTGCCCTCCATGACCGGCAGGGAGGCCTCCGGGCCGATATCGCCGAGGCCGAGCACGGCGCTGCCGTCGGTCACCACCGCCACGATATTCCATTTCGACGTGACGTCGTAAACGGCGTCGGGGTTGCGGACTATCTCGCGGCACGGTTCGGCCACGCCCGGCGTATAGGCGATCGACAGGTCGTCCATAGTCTCGACCGGCATCCTGCTGCCCATAAAAAATTTCCCTCTCGTCTCGCGATGAAGCGCGAGCGCCCGAACAGCTACGTCCTCTTTGCCCATGAAGCTCTCCCCTTTATGACGATGTCATTTTGAGCGCAAACGCCCTTTCGTTTTATTATAACGCCACCGGGGCCTCGAATGTATTTTTCATAAATGTATATAATTTTTATATAAATTCTATTATTTTAAGTCAATTTAGGATTATATTTCGACATCCGACTCTAATGGGGTATATATAGGGCTTCTACCTTAAAATCAAAAATTTTTAACCCATGCTTTCCCCATTTTTAGCCATTTTCGCATAGAAATTAAATGACGATTAGGCCTCATCTACGTAGTTATAATGATTTTAATTTCAAAAATTTTTGTTATACTTCGTCCCGTTGGTAGATCAACATCCAGCGCGGTGAGGCTCCACCCCGTACTACACCGCGCATCTCACGAAGAGCTCTTTACCTTGTATTTCCATTGGCCGTCAATTCCACAGAGTTTTGACGATAGCGAGATCGACTGTAGCGCCGGAGGAGCTTGCAGCCCACTGTTGGTGCGTGACATATCCATGCGCTTCCTGCCGGCATGCCCGGAAGCTGATGGATAAAAGACGAGAGAATCCTGCAGATTCTCTCGTCTTTTCCTTTTGGAACCGACGATTCCTTGCTTTCATTTCTCATAACTCTTATTTACTTGACAATAACGGGGGGGTTATTATAATGAGTTTAAGCTCATTGAGCCGGAGGTATTGTTATGAGGCAGAACAAGCGTCAGATCCAGAAAGAGGCCACCCGCAAAAAACTGATCGAAACGGCCATGAGGGTGTATTCCCGGGACGGTTTTTCGGCGCCGTCGAGCGTGATCGCGGAGGAAGCCGGCGTCGCGCACGGCACGCTATTCGTCCACTTTCCCACTTTAAACGATCTTCTGCACGGCGCGCTTCAGAAGTTCTTCATCCAGATAGGGGGCAAATTGCACGACCTTTCGGAGAAGGGGGGAGACCTCGGGGAATTTTTGAGGACTCATCTCGAGATACTCGAAAGCGTCGAGGCTTTTTACAAAAAACTCGTCACCGAGTGCTATGTCCTGCCAATGGACGCCCGCGTGACGCTCGCGTCCATCCAGGCGGTGGTCTCGAAGCATTTCGCCGCCGCCGCCGCCGTCGGCATTAAAGAGGGGACGATAAAGGATATCCCGCCGGAAGTCATGTTCAACATCTGGCTCGCCCTCGTCCACTACTATATTCAGAATTCCGATATCCTGTCTCCTGGAGAATCCGCGCTAAGAAAATTCAAAGACGAAATGACGGACAACTTCGCCGAGCTGATCCGGAGAAATTGAAAGTAATTTGACACAAAAAAAGACCCGGAGGTTCCCGGGCCTTTTTTGTATATATTCGCGATCGGGGACTTTACTTCAGGTTGATGGGCACGTATGCCCTCGGTTCCAGCACTCTGAAGGAGAACGACTCCGCGAGGAAGAATTTCAGCGCGTTGCCGTTGCGTCCGCTGTACCCGACGATATAGTCTCCGCCCAGCGTCAGCTCGAAGTCTCCGCCGCGTTTCGATACCAGGTATATCCCCGACGAATGGGGCGTGTATATGTACTCGTCGACGTCGGTGTATTTTTGCAGCAGGCCGAGAAGCGTGCGGCATCCAGCGAGCCTGTTCAGGGAGGACGCGGCGTCGCGCCCGCCTACGATGGCGAACGGGCCGGAGATCGACTCGACCCTTTCGAGGCGGCCTATCTCATCTATCAGGCCCGAGACAAAACCGTCGGCGTCGTCATGAGGCAGTTCCAGGACCGCGTTTTCGCTTCCGCCCGCAAGTCCTTTTATTCCCGCTTGCCCCAGCCCCTCGAACACGGCCTTGTCCTCGAACGCGGCAGACGCTATCGCGGCACGCTCCACCGGAACGAGGTCCGGATTCGGGCAGCCCCTGTCCATGTTGTGCAGCTCAAAAGCGGAGAGCTCGAATTCGATCCTCGTCTCCACCAATGGCGACGTCTCCCTCACGGCAAGCCCAACGGAACCTTCCTTCGACACGATTCCGAGCCTTCCTGACGACACGCCGGCGAACGTCCAGCCGTATGGGCCTTTTACGTCGACGAACTTACGGGCCGCCAGGTTCGCGCGAAGCGTACGCGCGGCCTGAGAGTCTATTTCGGATAACGCCGCGGCGCTTACCGGAGCTAAATCACGTCCAAACATATCCATTTTCACTCCTCCTGTCCTGTGGCTCATTACTTTATCGCCATGCCCTCAGGCAAGCTATTTGCGCAGCGAACCTATACCGAGCGACGGGGATGATTTCTCCCCCGCGCCCCCCTCTGCGGCCATATCCTCGACCTCAGTCAAGGGAGCTTCCGTGAAGATATACGTGCGCATTTCGCCGTCGAACTCCTCGATATTGCGTCTCAGCCATTCGAACAGCATGACCGCGTGTTCTATTTCCTCGTTGCGATTGTGGATAAGGACGTCTTTCAACGTATCGTCCGAAGCCACGTCGGCTCTCTGGTTGTAGTAATTGACGGCTTCAAGCTCCTCTATCAGGCTTGTGAGAGCATTGTCAACGGTTCTGGCTTTTGCGGAAAGCTCCGCGTACGGTATGTAAAAACCCATTGTCACATCTCCTCCCGTATCCTCGAATATTTGTCATCCATAAACTCTTACAATACTATACATTTTTCCCTGAGAAAAAGATACGCAAAAATACTAAATTTAAAATTATTTTAAAATAGATTCCCGGCCGGCCTCCCTCCGGATTGACGATCCCCCTTCAAAGCGGACCTCCCGAATAATGAGCTCAACTCACCCACGCGCGCCATCTCTTTTTTGAGATCCGCCAGATTCTCCAGCTTCCAAACCCAGTTTCCCTCGACCGTGGACGGGGTGTTCATTCGAGCCCCGGCGCCGAGCCTGAGAATGTCCTGAACTGTTATCACGGCCAAATCCGCCGTGCTCGATAGCGCGCACCTCACCATTGCGTCGGCGGCCTCGCGCTCGTCCATATTTTTTAAATCCATATACTTTTTAAAATTTTCGCGTTCCTCCTCCGTTGCCGACGCGCTCCACCAGCCGGCGCTCGTGTCGTTGTCGTGAGTTCCGGAATATACGACGCAGTTGCGCCTGTGGTTGTGGGGAATGTATGGGTTTTCGGACATCCCCTGGCCGAACGCGAACTGAAGCACCTTCATGCCTGGCATTCCGAAATCCTCCATCGCCTGGATTACGTCGTCGGTGCGGACTCCGAGATCCTCCGCGATAAACGGCATCGTGCCGGAGGCGCCGTCCGCGAAACAGTGTTTCATCGCGCTCAGCAGATCAGAGCCGGGGCCGGCCTTCCAGTATCCGTTCTCGGCCGTTGGTTCGGAGACCGGAATATCCCAGAAGGCGAGCAAACCCCTGAAATGATCTATCCGCACACGGTCGGCCTGACGGAGCGCGTGGCGGCATCTGCCGAGCCACCAGAAATAACCGTCCCTCCTCATTCTGTCCCATCTGTATATCGGATTGCCCCATCTCTGCCCCGTCGCGCTGAAGTAGTCCGGCGGAACCCCGGCCACGGAAATGGGCCGCCCCTCGTCGTCGAGGTCGAACAGATCCTGGTGCCCCCACACGTCGGCGCTGTCATACGCCACGTATATCGGCAGGTCTCCTATAAGAGAGACGCCCAGCTCTTTGCACACATCCCGCAGTTCCCCGAGCTGCCTGAAGAAGAGGAACTGCTCGAACCTGCGCTCGTCGAGCGCGGACGCTATCTCGGGTTTCGCTTTCAGCGGGTCGAGCGCGTCCCAGTTCCGGACGCGAAAGTCGCGCCTCCATCCGCTCCACTCCATGCCTCCCTCCATATCCTTCAGCACGGAATAAAGCGCGTAATCCTCGAGCCAGTACGCCTCTTCGAAGCAGAAATCCCAGAACTTGTCGGACATGTCCCTGAACGTCGTCCTGTACGCCTCGCCGTCCCTGAAATTTTTATAGCACGCCTTCAATATGGCGCGCTTTATGTCGTACGCTCGGGCAAAGTCGGCGCTCGTGGAGTCGGGCGCGACGTGTTCGACAAGCTCGGAGGCGTCAATGAGTCCCTCCTCAGCCAATTTGTCGGGGCTTATATACATGATGTTGCCCGCGAATGCCGAGGGGCTGCTGTACGGAGAGTGAGCGAAAGCTCCGCTTGTCGGAACCAGGGGCAGCATCTGCCACGCGGATACGCCGGCGCCGGATAGCATCCCCGCGAACTCGCGCGCCGAAGAGCCGAGATCCCCGACGCCGTATTTCCCCGGAAGGCTCGATATATGCATAAGCACGCCGGTTCCTCGATCCCTCAATTCGCCCATTTGTCTTCACCCTCCTGAGATTCTGATATAATGAAATACAATTATAATATAATAATGGAAAAGCTGCTCCACCGGGGAGTAAAATGCGGCGATACGGGCAAGCAAACGATGGAAGGGGTTTCAAAAATATGAACGAAACGACGAAAACGGGCGCCGCGGAGAGCGCGGGACTTGCCGCGCCCAATGTCGATTACGGCGCGAAGGACATTCAGGTACTTGAAGGGCTGGAGGCCGTCCGTAAGCGTCCGGGCATGTATATCGGGGATCAGGGGTCGAGAGGGCTTCATCATCTGGTCTACGAGGTTGTCGACAACTCCATAGACGAGGCACTGGCCGGATTCTGCGATAAGATAGACGTGGTGATGCACCCGGACGGCAGCGTATCGACGCGGGATAACGGACGGGGCATCCCGACCGAATTCCACGAGGGGGCCGGCAAATCGGCGGCGGAGGTCGTAATGACGGTCCTTCACGCGGGAGGAAAATTCGACAAGGGCGCTTACCAAGTGTCCGGCGGGCTTCACGGCGTCGGCGTATCTGTGGTGAACGCGCTGTCCAAGTGGTGCGAGCTCGTCATAAAACGCGACGGAGGGGAATACGCTCAGCGGTACGAACGGGGCATACCCGTGACGGAGCTCAAACGTATCGGAGACTCGACGGAACGCGGCACCTACGTCCGCTTCATGCCCGACGACGAGATCTTCTCCGTCCTCGAGTACTCGGCCGACATCCTGAAGGGCAGGCTGCGCGAACTGGCATTCCTCAATCCGGGAGTCACGATAACGTTCGACGACCGGAGGCCGGAAGCGGAAGGGACACAGCTCAAGACCTACTGCTACGAGGGCGGCGTCCGTTCGTTCGTCGAATACCTCAACAGGGGCAAGGAGACATCTTTCAAGCCGCCCGTCTACATTCAGGGCGCCAGGGAGAGCACATCCGTCGAAGTCGCCCTTCAGTACAACGACTCGTACGTCGAGCGCGTGTTCGCGTTCGCGAACCTCATCAACACGATGGAGGGCGGCACCCACGTATCCGGCTTCCGCACGGCGCTAACTAGGGCCATAAACGACGAGGCGAGGCGCGCCAAGATGCTCAAGGAAAAAGACGAAAACCTCACAGGCGACGACCTCAAGGAAGGCCTCACCGTGGTCATCTCCATAAAACTGCTCGAACCTCAGTTCGAGGGCCAGACGAAGACGAAGCTCGGCAACAGCGACGTCAAGGGGATAGTCGACTCCATAGTATACGACGGGCTCAAGATCGCGCTCGAGGAAACGCCGGAGATACTGAAACCGATAGTCGATAAGGCGCTGAAGGCGCGGCAGGCCAGGGAAGCGGCGAGAAAAGCCCGCGAACTCGTTCAGCGCGGCAACCCCCTCAACAAGCTCGATCTGCCGGGAAAGCTGGCCGACTGTTCGAGCCGCGACCCATCGGAGTGCGAACTCTACATAGTCGAGGGCGACAGCGCCGGCGGCAGCGCCAAACAGGGGCGCGACAGGGGGTTTCAGGCGATTCTCCCACTTCGCGGCAAGATACTCAACGTCGAGAAGGCAAGGCTGGACAAGATACTGTCGAACGACGTCATCCGCACCATAATACAGGCGCTCGGGTGCGGCATAGGAGACAGCTTCGACACCTCGCGCCTCAGATATCACAAGATATTCCTGATGGCGGACGCCGACGTCGACGGCGCCCATATAAGGACGCTCCTTCTGACGCTATTCTACCGATACATGCCGCAGATCATAGAGAACGGCCACCTGTTCGTGGCCCAGCCGCCGCTTTTCCGCGTGCAGGAGGGCAAAACCGTCTCGTACTGCTACTCGGAAAAAGAGCTCAGGGAGATGACGACGGACAAGGAGTCCAAGAGGACCAGCATACAGCGCTACAAGGGGCTGGGCGAGATGAACCCCGAACAGCTCTGGGACACGACGATGAATCCCGAGAACAGGATAATTCTGAAAGTCCAGGTGGAGGACGCGATACTGGCGGACGAGCTCTTCGGCATACTCATGGGGGACGCGGTGGAGCCCCGGCGCGAGTTTATCGAGAACCACGCCAGAGAGGTGCGCAATCTTGACATCTGACGACGCCCCGGTCGGGCGTCCCGACTGGGAGGCGTATTTTCTCGCCATGGCGATGATAGCCTCGACGCGCAGCACATGCGTAAGAAGACGCGTAGGCGCCGTCATAGCCCTGGACAACCGAATACTGGCGACCGGCTACAACGGCTCGCCATCCGGGACAAAACACTGCACCGACATAGGCTGCCTCAGACAGCAGCTCGGCATCCCGTCCGGAGAGAGGCACGAGATATGCAGGGGTTCTCACGCCGAGATGAACGCCATAGCCCAGGCCGCGTCATCAGGCACTCCCATAAACGGCTGCTCGATATTTGTCACGCACGAACCGTGTTCCATCTGCAGCAAACTGCTGATAAACGCCGGCTGCAAGCGCATCGTATTCATGAACCCGTACCCCGACGAGCTCTCGGGCATATTGCGCTCCGAGGCGGGGCTGGTCTCCGATGTATTCGAAAATCACGACGACGTGCTGCGCGTTTTGAGCAACGCGGCGATATGACAAACGATGGAGGTCGCAATTGCGCGATGAAATACACACGCGAAGAGTCCATAGCGTTTTTCAGGGAACACAACAAAGAGGAGATGTACTTCAGGCACGCGCTGGCGGTAGAGGCGGCCATGAGGCATTTCGCCAGGCATTACGGCGAGGACGAGGAGCTTTGGGCCCGGTCCGGGCTTCTGCACGACATCGACTGGGAGACAACGAAATCCGCAGAAAACGGGCACCCGGTCAAGGGCGGAGAGATGCTCCGCGAGCGCGGCTACGAGGAGGAGATAATCCGGGCCGAGCTGGCGCATGGCTGGGAGTTTTCGGGGGTCGAGCCGATAAGCCGCATGGAGAAGACGCTTTACGCCATCGACGAGCTCACCGGGCTTGTGACGGCGGTGGCGCTCGTGCGCCCAGGAAGGTCGCTCGCGAATCTCGAGGTAAAATCCGTCAAAAAGAAGTGGAAGGACAAGACGTTCGCGCGAGGCGTGGACAGAGGCGTTATAGAGCGGGGAGTCGAACTGATGGGCGAATCTCTCGAATGGCTGATCGAAAACACCATAGAGGCGCTGAAACCGGTGGAGACCGAGATAGGCCTCGGGGAGCGACCGGAGACGGACGAATGAAACATAACGCAAGGCGCTCGACAAAACTTTTGTAAACTTCATAATAGATACGCTTTACTGCTGATGCTTTTATTGTATAGAACGTGCAAGATTGCGTAACCAAATGTACTTCCAATAAGTCGGTAGTTACGCATGACGGCGCATCTTTAGGAGGTTTGTTAATGTCGATAAATTTGATTCTCGCGGACGACCACCCTTTGACGAGGGCCGGACTCATGGCCTACCTCGCCAAAGAACAGGATTTCAACGTGATCGGAGAATATTCCGACGGAGATAGCGCGCTCGCGGGCATAAGGGAGCTGAAACCTCAGGTCGCGCTTCTCGATATTCGTATGCCGGGGCTTGACGGGGTTTCGATAACCCGTAAGATCAAAGAAGAAGCGCTGCCGGTCGTAGCTCTGATGCTGACGAGCTACGACGCTCAGCAGTATGTGTTGTCGTCGCTTCGGGCCGGCGCGCGCGGATATGTGCTGAAATCCTCCTCGGCGGACACGCTCTCGCGCGCCATACGCATAGTGGCGCGAGGGGGGCTTTACCTCGACAGCGAGGTGGCGAACACCGTGGAGGAAGGCGAAAACATGTCGCCGGAACCTATTTCGGCGCGCGAGAGGGAAGTTCTGCTTTTAGCGGCCAAAGGGCTCTCCGGCAAGGAGATCGCCTCTCAGCTCTTTATAAGCGAGCGCACCGTTCAGACCCATCTCGCCTCGATCTACGACAAGCTCGGCGCGCGCAACAAGACCGAATCGATGCTTCTCGCGCTCAAGTATGGCGTAGTGATGCTGGAGGAACTTCTCGACTAGCGCGCGTCGCACAAACGATAAAAACGAAAAGGCGGAATTTCTTTTGAAAAGAGATAGCCAGCTATTCTATATAACCCTATCGGTTCTGCTTCCGCCAATAGGGATTTTTTTGCTGGCCGCCGCCGATCTGTTCTATTCCCAGAAAAACGTCGACTCGTTCTCGGCGCTTTATGTCGAGCATTTCACGGAAAATATAGCGAGCATGATGGAGAGCGGCGCGCCCATTTCCGCCGACGGGGAGTTCTACGACTCCCATGAGCGGGGAACGGGGATGGATCAGCCGCTCATATTCTCCCGCGTCCCGACATTTTTCGCCATTTTGAACCAAGAGGGCGAATTCCTCTTCGGCTCCGATAGGCTCCGAAACGTAATAGAGGAATCGGAGCCGGACATTCCTGTTGGGATCGCCCGAGAGATCGCCTCGGCCGGAGAGCGTTTTACGATCACGAAATTCCCCTATAAAAGAGGGAACTACTGGGTCGTCGGGGCCATTTCATGGAGCGATATACCGGGATCGACGGCAATGTCGATATTCATGTGGCCCGCGTTGATCGCCTCCATATCCCTGTGGAGCGCGTTCTCCGTCGTAAAACTCTGGCGGCGCGTCATAAACCCGATACGATGGCTCGAACAGAAAGTCTCCTCGCTTCATTGGGGTCACGAACCACTGAGCGCCTATATGGGAAACGCGAACACCCAGGTCAGGAAAATACACGAGACGCTGGTCCGCGTATCGCAGATAGCCATCAAAACGGCCAAGACGAACAGGGCCTGCATGAACGACCTCGTCAACGTGCAGGAGGACGAGCGCACCAAGATTTCGAGGGATATTCACGACGGGCCGCTTCAGGATGTAACAGCCCTGATACAGAGGATACACCTCGCGAGGAGACCCGACAACTCCGAGGAGGACACGAAGCGCGAGCTCGATCTCGCGGAAAAAATAGCGTTCACGACAGTAAAGGAGATGCGCGCCCTGTGCGATTTCCTGAACCCGCCGTGGCTCGAACTGGGGCTCTCGCAGGCGTTGACCGAACTCACAGAACGGCAGTCGCTGCAGTACGGGGTGAAGATATTTCTGGGCATGGACGAAACGCTCGCGTTGTCCGACTCCGTAACGCTCGCGTTCTTCCGCATCGTACAGGAGGCTGTAACGAATTCCGTGCGACACGGCGAAGCGCGGAATATCTGGATCGACCTCAAACGCAACGACGACGGAGGCATAGAGCTCACCATCCAAGACGACGGGCACGGTTTCGACATGTCGGAGAGCGACACCGCGGATCTGCGCGCCGAGGGACACAGAGGGCTCTCGAACATGGAGGAGCGCATGACGCTCATAGGCGGACAACTTAAAATAATTTCATATCGAGGAGAAGGCGCCTGCATCAGAGGACTTCTGCCATAACTCACGCCGCATTTTCCCGTATTTGATATAAAATATTCCTTGGGAATATCTCTATACGAGTAAAGGGGGCATTGTCATGTCATCCGTCAGGATCAGTTTTCTCGGCGCCGCGGGAGAGGTCACGGGCTCGAGCTACATGCTCGAGATGGAGGGCGTCCGCGTGCTTGTGGATTGCGGAATGTACCAGGGGCAAAACTCGGACGGCAGGAACGAGGGCATGTTCTCATACTCTCCCTCAGATGTCGACGCGGTCGTCCTGACTCACGCCCATATAGACCACAGCGGCAGGCTGCCTCTTTTGGTTCGCAGGGGTTTCAAGGGCGACATCTGGACGACCGATCCGACAATAGAGCTCGTGGCGGTGCTGCTTCGCGACACAGTGAAGCTCATGGCGGAGGAGGCGGAGTGGCGCAGCAGAAAAAACGCGCGCAAGGGGCTGCCTCCGGTAAAACCGGCCTACGACGAGCGCGACGTCGAGGAAACGTTGAAACGCTTCCGCTACATCCGCTACGACGAAAGGGCCGAAATAGCCCGAAACGTCGGCCTCAGGGTTCGCGACGCCGGACATATCGTGGGGTCGGCCATCACGGAGCTGTGGTTCAAAACCGGCGGCGACGAAATAAAAATCGTCTTTTCCGGCGACCTGGGACCGAAGGACGTCGTGGTGGAGCGTCCATACACGCTCATAGAGGAAGCGGACTACGTCATCATAGAATCGACTTATGGCGACAGGGAGCACAAGAGCCTGGAGGACACGAGGGCCGAGTTCCGTTCCGGACTGGCCGCCGCGATAAAGTCGCGCGGCAAGATACTCATACCGACGTTCGCCGTCGACAGGGCTCAGCGGGTTTTGTACGAGATTAAACGCCTCCAGGCCGACCCGACGTTCCCAAAGATGCCGCGCATATTCTTCGACTCGCCAATGGGAGAAAAGGCGACGCTGATATACGAAAAATACTCCTCGCTGCTGTCGCGCGAGATACAGGACGCAGCCCGGACGGGCTCAACTCCATTCAACCCCGACGGCATGAGCTTCACGAGCTCGCCGGAGGAGTCCAGATCCATAAACAACGAAAGCGAAGCGATAGTGCTGGCGGGAAGCGGCATGTGCTCCGGCGGCAGGATCGTCCATCACCTCAAACACAACCTGTGGAACGAGAACTGCAACGTATTTTTCGTGGGCTACCAGGCGAACGGCACACTGGGACGACGGCTCGTCAACGGCGAACGCCACCTCAGGATCGCCGGCGAGGACATCGTCGTCAACGCGAAGCTGCACACGCTGGGCGGCTTCTCGGCCCACGGAGACAGAGCCGACCTCCTCGAATGGGCTTCCAACTTCAGGAAGAGCGCGTCGTTCTTCGTGACGCACGGAGAGCCTAAATCCGCCGAAGCTCTCGCGGCCGGGATAAGACAACTGGGTTACGAGGCCGCCACGCCCACCGCGGGAGCGGTCTACGACCTATCCGGCAAAGAGCTGGCGTTCGCCCGCGAGGAAAGAGGAGAGTCCATCCTCGAACGCGCGGATCGCGACGCCGTGCTCGAACTGCTGAACGAGATAACATCGGAGACGGAATCCATCAGGGAGAGCATCGCGGATCGCGGCGATTTCCGCGCGCTGACGCCCCTTCTCGAATCGTCCCGCCTCATTCTGCAGTCGGTGAAAAATATAAAATAGGGCTCGGGACGGCGAGATGCCACTCCAATTCTCGGAGATAATCAAAGCTATCCGCTCAAAATTCGACGGAAGGGGCGTAACAGTCCTGTCCGCGCTGTTGCTGCTGTTTATCATCGCCATTTTCATACGCTCCCTCGGCGAAAAAAAACCCGTGCCGGCTGTGGATGCGCTCATGGCGGCTCTCCCGGAACCGGACGCCAACTCCCCCGCAATCATCGTCAGCGCGACGAAGGGGGAATTCCCCCAGGATGCGGCGCGTCTTGTCACAAATGGCGCGCCATCCTCCGGGGCGCCATCCGCGGGGCTCTTTTTGCCAATACTCGACAGCGCCGACGCCATGGTGGTAATAATCACGGAGCGCTCGGAAGGATTCGCGGTTTACGGGGCTTTCACGCTCACGTCCGAGGAACATGACGCCCTGTCCTCGGGTCTTGTGCCGGAATCCTGGAAAAGATATTTCCTTGCGCCGGAGCTTCTGCAAACCGACAGGCAGGATCTGTATCAGATGACCGCGAACAACGCGGCGTCGCCGATATACCTGAAGATCGACAAAGAGACCGCTTTCCTGGCGGACTCGCTCACCGACGTCGACAGGATAATGGGGCATCAGAGCGGAAACTCCGCCCCGCACAGCAGAAAATGGTCCGTGGAACCGAGTTGGGGAGGACATGTGTTTCTCTATGACGGAGGCGCCATCAGCTCCATGTTCACGAACCCGTCCGCGTCGCTCGACTCCAGGAACGCGATATCCTTCGAGGCGGCGTGGACCTCGTCCACCGACAAGACGCAAACGACCGCGAAGTGGCAGATGTCCGGGTTGGATCACATAATGGGAGCCTCGTTCCCCGGCAGTCTGAAACCCCACGACTGGTCCGGCGGGGATATTTTCATTCCGGATCCGCTCATTTTGTCGATCGGCATAAACATGCCGAATCCCGGCAGAAATTTCTCCGCCCTGCCGAGCGGCGCCAGATACATTCAGGAGCAGATGAGGAAAATGGGGCTCAAAAATGCCGAGATACAGACGCTGTTCTCGGGCCCGGCGACAATATCGCTTGGCGGCAGAACCCAGCTTTTATGGTTCGACCTGCCGGGGATCGTCCTCGACATCCCGGGGCGCGGCGAAGCCGCGTATAAACTCATAGACAAATTCTGGTCCGATATCTTCACCGGCGCCGAACCGCGCCCGGTGGACGGATTTTCCCGCGGAGGCGTGGCGGATCTTCCGTTCACGGTGCTGGGCGCCGCGAACGACTCAAAGGCCGTCATAGGTCTCGTATCGCCGGAGACGGAGCAGAACTGGGAAATCAAGGATCTGCTGGCCGCGACGGAACCGGCGGTCGCGTGGCTTTACATCGACTTTCCCCGCTTTGGGGCGTCGCTGGCCGAGGTGCCGGCGCTCAACTCCATGATCTACGAGGACGAGGAGGGGCCTCTCGACGAGGAATCGGCAATTCACCTGAAAGACGCCATGACGGCCCTCGGACGGGTTTTTGTAACGTTCGGGTCGGCGTCGGCAGGCTCGGCGTTATGCTATTATTGAGGGGATGTATTTTAATATAAGGGGAGATTTTCGATATGCCTCAGAATTTTTATGAAATAATGAAACGCAGAGGCTTTGTGGAGTGGTGCAGCCATCCTGAGGAGCTCGGACAAAAGATGGAGCGCGAGGCCGTGACCGGCTACGTCGGTTTCGATCCCAGCGCCGACAGCCTCCACGTCGGCAATATGGTTCCGATCATGGGGCTCGCGTGGCTCCAGAGGCTGGGACACAAGCCAATATCGCTCGCGGGAGGCGGCACGGGCCTCATCGGAGATCCGTCGGGCAAGACGAAGGAGCGTCCTCTTCTGTCCGTCGATAAGGCCGTCCACAACGTCGAATGTATCAAAAAACAGCTCTCCAGGTTCCTCGACTTCGACTGCGGGGCGAATTCCGCGGTCATGCCGAACAACTACGACTGGCTGTCCAGGATAAGCTTCATAGAGTTCCTGCGCGACACGGGCAAATACTTCCCGATGAACGCGCTCATCAACCGCGAGTACGTCCGCAGCCGCATCGACGATCCGGACAAGAGCATCACGTACACGGAGCTGTCGTACATACTCCTTCAGGCGTACGACTTCGACCATATGTACCACGCGCTCGGCTGCTCGCTCCAGATGGGCGGCAACGACCAGCAGGGCAACATCATCGGCGGCATGGATCTGATAAGGAAGCGCAGCGGCGGACAGGCATACGGGCTGACGTTCCCGCTCCTTTTGACCGCGTCGGGGCAAAAATTCGGAAAATCCGAGGATGGCGCGGTGTATCTCGACCCGAAGAGGACGAGCCCGTACAAATTTTATCAGTTCTGGATAAACGCCGACGACAGGGACATAGAGCGTTTGCATAGGATGTACTCGTTCGAGAGCCTGGACGCCATAGCGGACATGATGTCGCTTCACGCGTCCCACCCGGAGCGACGCGACGCGCAAAAGCGCATAGCGTGGGAGATGACGGAACGGGTTCACGGAGGAGATGTCACGCGCGGAGTGCTGGACGCGAGCGAGGTTCTCTTTGGGGAGCGCGACGTGAAATCGGCCGGCGCGGAGACGCTGGATACGCTCGCCGCCGAGATTCCGACGAGCGACATATCGTCCCCCCTGCCGATCCCGCTTCTGGAGGGCCTCGTCGCCTCGGGCGGCGTTTCGAGCAAAGGCGAGGGGCGGCGCAAGATAAAAGAGGGCGGAATATACTTGAACGGCGAACGAATCACGGACGAGACGAGATCTATAACGGGCGGGGATCTGCTCCCCGGAGGCTACGCACAGCTGAGGGTCGGCAAGAAGGATTTCCGGCTGCTGCGATTTAACAGATAATAGAGTGAGCTTAAAGGCCGACTCCATTAAATTTCTGACCCGGATGGTGCGTCCGGGTTTTGTCGCGAACGTAATGGCGTTTTTCTTCAATGGCATATTGCGAATATGCCCCATACGGAAAAAAGTGGCGGAGCGCAATCTCGAAATAGCCCTCCCGGATCGCACGCCTCAGGAACGGCGCGGAATTTTGTGGAAGACGTACGACCATCTCGTCTGGCTGGGCATCGAGTTTGCGGCGCTCCAGCGCGATCCGGCTCAGGCAGCGCGCTGGGTGGACGTCGAAAAACCGGAGACGCTCGACGACTCCGTGGGCGGGATTTTGCTCGCCTGCCACGTCGGCAACTGGGAGCTCGCGGCGTCCTGGGCGGCTCAGACCGGACACAAAATAACGGCGATAGTGAGGGATTCGGAGGACACAGGAGAGCGCGACACGATAGAGTACATGCGCATGAACGCAGGAGTCAACTGCATACCGCGCACCTCCCCCATGACGAAGGCGTTGTCCATACTGCGCAGGAACGAATTTCTCGCCATCATGCCGGATCAATACGGAGGGGAACACTGCCCCAAGGTTCCGCTCTTCGGAATACCGACGCCGACGTCGGAGGGGGCCGCAGTATTCGCCTATCTCACGAAAAAACCGCTCCTCCCGATATACACGCACCGCGTCGCTCCGTTCCGACACGTGATACGATTCGGGAATCCCATAGCCTGGAACGACGAGGGAAACAGGGATCGGACGATCTACGGCATCATAGTCGCCATAAACAGGGAGATAGAACGGATAATCAGGGACGCCCCGGATCAGTGGCTCGCTCAGCACAGGAGATTCCGGGATCTGTACGACTGAAAGGATCTCTCTCATGTTTGAACGAAATTTCACCATACCCTACTACGGACTGGACATGTACAACCGGGTCAAACCGGGGGTGCTGCTCCAATTTTTCCAGGAGACGGCGGCCCTTCACGCCGGAACAGTCAACATAGGGGTCGACGACCTCATGAAACGCGATCTCACGTGGGTTCTGCGAAGATACCGGGTGAACGTCAACCGTTATCCGGGAAGAGGCGAGCTGCTCGTTCGGACGTGGTTCGAACCCCAGAGGAACCTGTTGTCGGTCAGGATGTTCGAGGTAAAAGACGCGGATGGAAACGTGATAGCGAGCGCGTGGTCGTCCTGGATAGTCGTCGATCTGAAAAAGGGTCGCCCGGTACGTCTCGACCGAGCGCTCCCGGACGCCTATTTCAAGGTCTCCGAGCCGACGGGCGAACCGATATCCGGAGACGTCCCGGGCATCGAAGGCGAGCCCGACTTCGAACGCCGGTTCGACGCGCGCAGAAGCGAGCTCGACCTGAACGGTCACACGAACCACACCGTTTACTTCGAATGGGCGCTCGAGAGCATCCCCGACGAGGAGATAGCCGGGTTTTACCCCACGACTTTCGACGCGGAGTTCCTCGTCTCCGTGAAACGCGAACAGGTGAGCGCCGTTACGAAAAAAACGGGCGAAAATCCACTGAGATACTCTCACTCCATATTGATAAACGAGACCGGAGCCCTATCCGCCAGGCTGGAGACAGTGTGGGAGATCGCGCGACCGATATGTTTTTGCGGCCGCGGATGACCCTGCTCACAGGCGCGTCTTCAATCCAACGCGATCACCCTTTGAAGAGCAGCGTCTCCATCTCGTCAAGCGTGCGGGCAAAAAGAGACAGAGCGTCTTTGATCGGCTCGGGAGAGCTCATGTCCACCCCGGCGCGTTTGAGCAGTTCTATGGAGTAGTCGCTCCCTCCGCTCGCGAGGAACTTCATATATCGCTCGCGGGCCGGCGCTCCTTCGCCCGTTATCCGGGAAGCGAGCGAAGCGGCGGCGGAATATCCCGTCGCGTACTGGTAGACATAGAACGGCGAGTAGAAGTGCGGTATCCGCGACCATTCGTATCCGATCAGCTCGTCCACCCTCATCTCCGGCCCGAAGTATTTTTCGTTCAGGGCAATCCACAACCTGCCGAGCTCGGTCGCGGTAACGTCCTCCCCGTTCTGGTTTCTCTCGTGTACGTCTCGCTCGAACGACGCGAACATCACCTGCCGGTAGACGGTGGCACGGATGCGCTCGAGCCGCTGATTCAGGAGATATATCCTCCTGCCGGTATCCGTCGTCGCGCGGAGCAGATAGTCGAGCGCAAGTTCCTCGTTCGTCGTGGAGGCCACCTCCGCGCAGAATATCGTGTAGTCGGCGGTCGGATACGGCTGATGTTTGCGCGATAAATACGAGTGCATGGAGTGTCCCATCTCGTGGACGAGCGTCATAACGTCGGTGAGCTCGCCGTTGTAGTTGAGCAGTATATAGGGATGAGTCCCGTACGCGCCCCACGAATAAGCTCCGCCGCGTTTGCCCCTGTTCGCCCACACGTCGATCCAGCCGGAATCCAGGCCGAGCCTGAACTGCTCCATATACTCGCCGCCGAGAGGGCAAAGAGCCATGGCCGCCATATCCTTCGCGGTCTCCCACGGAATGTTTTTATAGGGGTTTTCCACGAGAGGGTTGTATATGTCGTACATGTGAATCTCGTCCAGACCGAGAGCTTTTTTTCTCATCGCCACGTAGCGATGAAGGTGGGGCAGGCCGGACTCGACGGTATCTATCAGGTTGTCGTATACGGAACGGGGAATGTTGGCCCCGTCCAGGGCGAAGTCGAGATCGGAGCGGAACCTGCGGCACGACGCGTAAAAGCGCGTCGCCTTGAGCATTCCGCCGAACGTCGCCCCTATCGTGTTGTTGTACGCGGCGTACGTCTCGTAAAGCGCCGTGAACGCCGCCCGCCTGACCAAGCGGTCGCGCGACGATATATACTTCATGTAGCGCTCCTCGGTGAGCTCGACGTCCCTCCCATCCTCGTCCCTTATGGACGGGAATTTCATATCGGCGTTGGTGAGCATCGAGAACGCGTTGTCGGGAGCGGAGGCCATATCGCCGGCCCGAGCCAGCAGATCTTCCTCCGCGCCGGAGAGTATGTGCTCCTTCCGGCGGGCCGTCTCCCTGAACATGAACCTGTAGTCGTCGAAGTCGGCGCCGGTGTTTGCGGGCGTCGTAAAGGAATTTATCACGTCGTCCGGGATGGATATTATCTCGGGAGTGACGAAGCTCGCCGCGCCGGAGAGCTCGACCGCCAGCGTGCCCGCCCTCGACGCCAGGTTCTGGTAGACGGGGTTCGCCGTATCCTCGTGGCTTTTCATGGTCGCGTAGACGTAGACGCGTTCCGCGGTCATGGAGAGCTCGTCCCTGAGACGGAGGCACTCGAGCAGACGCGCGGCCGAATCGCAAAGCGTCCCGGCCATCGAGGACAAGCGGGACATGCCCGATTTTACGCGGGAGAAATCCTCCTCCCAGTCGGAATCATTTTCGTATATGTCGGACAATTTCCATTTGAATTCGTCCGGAACATCGGGCCTCGCGGGAACCTCTCCCCCGCCGAATCCGTCAAAAGCGATCATTATATACAAACCTCCCAGTACGCTTAAAGGTGAATGCGGAACGCCTCGACATCCTCGAGCGTGTGCTCCGTGAGCCCGGAGATATTGGGCAGTTCCTGCCACTCGCCGTCTATTTTGCACGAGACCCAGCCGGTTCTCGAATCCGAGTCGGCGTCGCCGGGACGCACCCATCCCTTGAAGAACGGGGACTGCCCGGCGATATCCTCGAAGCTCACGCCGCGCAATACTATATACTGGCTCATCCTCCGCGTCTTCTGCATTTCACTGGAATATGTGTGGCTCAACGGCACGATCTGAAAACCGCCGATCTCGCGCTTGGGGCACGTCGATACGCAGATGACGCCGGGATGGTTGGCCCGCACCAGGCCGAGGCCCTGATACAGCGTCCCCTCGAACCGGCCGGTGCCGCCGACCCCGCTCTCGACCACGGCGAACTGATGATCTCCGTCCTCGTCGTGATACCACGCCCTGCCTCCAACCACGTTCTCGATCTCGAAATACTCTATCGCCCGCTCCGGGCTGTACACCCGTATCTCCAGAGCGGTTGCGAACTGGAAGAGCTGTATGTTGTTGAAAAGAACCGGCACGCCAACCCTGTTCACGATGTACGCCGGGCTGCCCACGAACGGGGCGTATTTGCCCCACAGCCCGGAACCTCCAACGCCCTCCACGACAAACGACGTGCCGTAACCAGGAGCGTTCGCGAACGTCATAGACGGGACGAGGCTCATCGTGCGCCCGGTTCCATCCTCGACCGATATCTGAATGTGATGAGCGTTGGCCGCCGTCGCGATGATCTGCCCGCCTATGCCGTACTTGCTGGCCGTGAAACCCGGATGCCTGCTCTTGATTGGAATCGCCAGAACCCGTCCCATCTCCTCGGAGCTGCCGTCCGGAAATATCACGGTCGCCCGCTCGCCGGTCTCCATCGGGACGTGGATCGTGAACATGAGCCTCGACGGATCCTCCACATTGTAGACGGAACATTCGGCCGAAGAAACAAATGAGAGAACGACGAACAGCGCGGAAATAAAAAAACATGCCAAAGCGCGGGGACAATAATGTGAGATCACTTACCATCAACAGCCTTCACTCTAAAATATATCGGGCCAGGCCCGATCAGCGCCAACTAAGCAATTATACCTGTTTTTTAGACAAGGACAAAATTCGCGTTTGTGCCGTTACCCATAAACGCGAGTTATAATATGTTATCATAACTCGCGACACGGCAATAAAACATTTTTATTCCGCGAAGGAGAATGTTTTGAGAGAGAGAGTATACCTGTCGTCGCCCCATTTGGGCGGAGAAGAGATAAATTACGTCAAAGAAGCGTTCGACACGAACTGGGTCGCCCCACTCGGGCCTCATGTAGATGCTTTCGAGCGCGAGTGCGCCGCGCGCGCGGGAACTCGCGCGGCCCTGGCCCTATCGTCGGGCACCGCGGCGGCCACCATTGCATCCGCCATGATGAACATAGGAAACGGCGACACGTTCTTCTGCTCATCCCTCACATTTGTGGCGTCCCTGGCCCCTATCGTTCAGCTCGGCGCCGTCCCTGCGCTCATAGATTCGGAACCAGGCTCATGGAACATGTCGCCGGACGCCCTGCTCGACGCGTTCAAAGCCGCGGAGAAAAACGGCGTCACGCCCCGCGCCGTAGTCATAGTGAACCTGTACGGACAGGCGTGCGACATGGATCGCATATTCGAGATATGCGAGACTTACGGCGCGCCGGTTCTGGAGGACGCAGCCGAGTCGCTTGGCGCGACGTACAAGGGGAAGCAGACGGGATCTTTCGGGAAATTCGCGTACTACTCGTTCAACGGAAACAAGATAATCACCACTTCGGGCGGAGGCATGCTGTTGTCGGACGACGAGGAGGCCATAGCGCGCGCGCGCTTTCTCTCGACGCAGGCGCGCGACAAGGCCCCGTGGTATCAGCATACCGAGCTGGGATATAACTTCAGAATGAGCAACGTTTTAGCCGGCATAGGAAGGGCCCAGCTGAAACTGCTGCCGCAAAGGGTAGCGGAGCGAAGGGCCGTTTTCGGGCGCTATTTCGAGGCGCTGTCCCGCGAACCGGGGATAGGCTTCATGCCGGAACCGGAGTGGAGCCGCTCGAACCGATGGCTCACCGCCATAACGGTCGACCCCGAGTCGTCGGGCACGACGAACATGAAGATAATGGAAGCCCTCGGCAGGGAGAATATAGAGTCCCGCCCAGTCTGGAAGCCCATGCACCTTCAGCCGGTGTTCGAGCGGGCGAGGTATTATCCGCACATCGGGCGCGACGTCAGCGGGAGGCTGTTTGAGAACGGCCTCTGTCTGCCGTCCGGCTCGAATCTGTCGCCGGAGGATCAGAACGCGGTGATCGACATCGTAAGGCGAGAACTGCGCGGATGATCCACGCATCGGTCAAACGCGCCATGGACATAGCGGGCGGATTTTTGGGACTCGTTCTCTTTTCTCCGGTCATGCTGTGGATAGCGCTGAAACTGCGAAGCGAAATGGGACGAGCTCTCTTCGCTCAGGAGAGGGCGGGCATGGACGGACGGTCGTTTCGTCTCTGTAAATTTCGCTCGATGACGGACGAACGGGACGAGCGGGGAAATATCCTCCCGGACGAGGCCAGAATCACAAATTTTGGAAGATGGCTGCGCTCGACGAGCCTCGACGAGCTGCCGCAGTTCTGGAACGTCCTGAAAGGAGACATGAGCCTCGTGGGTCCGCGCCCGCTTCTGATGGATTACGTCCCCCTCTACAGCGACGCGCAGAGAGCGCGCCTGTCCGTCAAACCCGGCATAACCGGCTGGGCGCAGATAAACGGGCGCAACTCGATATCATGGCCCGAAAAATTCGCGCTCGACGCGTGGTATGTGGAACACGAGTCCCTCATCCTCGACATGAGGATCATACTTATAACGATAAAAAAAGCGCTCAAGCGGGAGGGCATATCGGCGGCCGGAGAGGCCACGATGCCTCGCTTCACCGGAGAGAGATGACGCGGACAGAAATATGATGGAGATGGCGGAATGAGCGAGGGACACGAAAATATCATAATATACGGCGCGGGCGGGCTCGGACGCGAGATACTTCAGATGGCCCGTATCACGCTCGGCCGCGAAGGAGCGCGCATACTGGGATACGTCGACGACGGAGTCGAGCCCGGGGCGGTTCTGAACGATTACGAGGTGCTTGGAGGCATGGGATATCTCGAACAATTCACCGAGCCCGTATCGGTGATATTGGGTTTTTCGGCACAGAAAGCCAAGGAAAAAATTTTCTCCCATCTCAGGAAAAACCCTAATATATCGTTTCCAAATATCATCCATCCAAACGCGTCTGTCAGCGAATACGCGTCACTCGGCAAAGGGATCGTCGTAGCGTCGGCCTGCATAATAAGCCTCGACGCGGTTATAGGAGACTGCGTCTTCCTGAATTGCGGCGCAATGGTCGGGCATGACACGACTATTGGCGCATGTACGTCCGTAATGCCGCTGGCCGCCATATCCGGAAATGTAACGATCGGAGAGCGCTGTCTGATAGGCGTTCAGAGCGCGATAAGACAAGGCGTTAATATCGGCTCCGACTGCACTGTCGGCATGGGCAGCATAGTATTTAACGATGTCGCGAACGAAGCCACAGTGCTCGGCAATCCGGCGAGAAGGATCGTCTGACGCCATGACGATAGCGCTGATCTCGAACGTCACGATAAATTCGGCCGCGATGAGGATAAACAGCCTCACAAAAGAGGACGTATACTGCCCCAAAGGGCATAACACCTGGATGCAGGAAATTTCCGATCCCGGCTCGAATCTCTACGCCTCCGGCGCGGACATGATCTTCGTCGCGCTTCACGGCGCCCCGCTCATCGGCGACGCGCTGGACGAACATACGTGCAAAGCGCTTCTCGACCCCATAGCGAGCACGATAGGGGAATCCGCGGCAGCTCACGGAAAAATCACGTTCGTCGTATCGACGATCGACATACCCGCCACGGAGATCAAGCCGCTCGTCTCGCGATCCGCCCAGGCGGACGCGGCGGCCTACTGGAGGACGGCGCTCGAAGATCTGTCCCTGCCGATACTCGACCTGGCCGAAATGATATCGGATATGGGAAGGAAGAACTTCTACAACAAGCGCGTCTGGTACATGGGGGGCATGCCCTATTCCAAGGCTGGAGAAGAGGCGATAGCGTCCGAAATCGACGTCATATGGAAAGCCGCGCATGGAACGCGCAAAAAATGCCTCGCGCTCGACCTGGACAACACGCTGTGGGGCGGCGCAATAGGAGAGCTCGGCATAGACGGCCTGCACCTGGACAGAGTCGGTTCCGGTTCGCGCTTCCGCGACTTTCAGAATAAGATTCTCGAGCTCAAAAACAGCGGGGTGAGTCTCGTCATACTGTCGAAAAACAACATGATCGACGCCCTAAACGGCATCGACAATCACCCCGGCATGGCGCTGCGCTCGGGCGACTTCGCCGCCATAGTCGCCAACTGGGGCTCGAAATCGCAGAACCTCAAGGCCGTCGCGCAGTCTCTCAACATAGGAACCGATTCGTTCGTCTTCATAGACGACAACCCACTCGAGCGCGAGATGATGAAGCTCGATCTGCCAGAGGTGGCCGTGCCGGAATTTCCGGACGATTCGTCGAATCTCGAGGAGTTCATATTGGACGTGGCCCACAGATATTTTCTCCGAATTAAAACAGAGGACAAAGAGACTCCGCGGGCGGGGATCGCTGGGATTGCGAGGCAATGAACGGACGCCCCGCAATACTCATGGTCACGACGATACCGGAAACACTGAGGGCGTTTCTCGTGCCGTACGCCTGCTATTTCCGCGGCCTCGGATGGCGCGTCGACGCCATGGCCCGCGACATAACAAAATTCGATGAACTTGCGATACATTTCGACAAATTGATAGACGCGGGGTTGAGCCGCAACCCGCTTGACGGGGGCAACATGAAGGCCGCGCGAATGATTCGCGAAGCGGTCTCGGAGGGCGGATACGACATCGTCCACGTACATACGCCCGTAGCCGCCTTCGTCACACGTTTCGCGCTGAGAAAACATGGAAAAACGAAAAAACCGGCCGTCGTATATACGGCCCATGGATTCCACTTCTACAAAGGCGGAGGCAGAACGCGAAACTTCATATTCCGCAACATCGAACGCATGGCCGGACGATGGACGGACAGGATGATAGTCATAAACCACGAGGATTACGACGCAGCGAAAAAATATCGCATAGTTCCGGAGGATTCTCTCGTGTACATGCCCGGCATAGGGCTCGACTTCTCGCGCTACGACCCGGACGACGCCACGAGGGAGGAGGCCCGGCGCGTGCGGGACGAGCTGGGGTTGAAACGCGACGACGTGTTGTTTTCGATGATAGCGGAGTTCAACCCGGGCAAACGGCACGCCGACGTCATCAACGCACTGACCAGGCTGCCCGGCTCGATGAATATCCACATAGCGTTTGCCGGCGAGGGGCCGACGCGGGAAAAAATACATGAACTCGCAAAAACACTGGGCGTGAGCAAACGCGCGCACTTCCTGGGGTACGTGAAACATGTGCCCCCTCTGATGCTGGCATCGAGGGCCATGCTGATTCCATCGGAACGCGAGGGGCTTTCGAGGACCGCGATGGAATCGGCATGTATGGGCGTGCCGATAATCGGATCCGACGCCCGCGGAGTTCGGGATATAGTGCAGCACAGCAGGGGCCTGCTGTATCCCACCGGCGATATATTCGCCCTCCGCGACGCCATGCAGCAAATGTATGAGGAACCGCATCCACCGGTGACGCCAGACCCCGAGTGGCGGATAGAACATCTCATCTCGCTCCATCAGAAGATGTACGAGGAGCTGCCGCAAACAGCGGCCCCAAAATGACGCGATTGCGAATTCTTTCAATTTCTCTGGGACGGCGCGGCGGATTTCCCATTTACGGACTTGAGATGACAAGGTCGCTCGCGAAAATTTGCGACGTGAGCGTTCTTGTGGCGTCGGGATCGGATAATATTGGCGAGTGGAGAAAGCTCTCGTGCCCCATGATGGAAGTTGCGACATACCACAGTAATTTAAGCGGCATACTGTCTTTTTGCAATATACCAAAATTCATGTCCATCAAAAAATTCATCGACGCGCGCAATCCCGACATAGTATATTATCCCGGCTCACATTACTGGAAACCTGTTCTCGACGTGCTGATCCCCTCCAAGACCCTCATAGTGATGACGAGACACGATCCGGTTACGCATCCGGGCGAAAAATCTTTCCTCGCGTGGATAATAAACTTTTTCGACAGGCGCAGACCGGATGCTTACATTATCCTGAACGAATCGCAGAAGGAGGAGTTCGTAAAGGAGAGAGGTATTCAGGAGGACAGGGTAAAAGTCATACCTCACGGAATATTCTCCAGCTATGCAAAGTCGCTTTCCACGCTCGATAATTTCCCCGAGTTCAGGATTCTGGCCGGTCACGAGGGCCGTTATTTCCTTTTCATCGGCAGAATAGTAAAATACAAAGGCATATTGACTCTGATAAACGCTTTCATCAGCATCTTTGGCAAAACCGACAGAGCGCTCGTGATAGCGGGAAGCGGGAATTTTTCGGACGATGAAATCGCGGCATTGGGAAAAATACCGCCAGGGAGAGTTTTTGTGTTCAATCGATGGCTCGAAGACTCCGAGATAGCAACGCTTACAAAATACGCATACATGACGATTTTACCTTATGAGGGAGCGACGCAGTCGGGAGTTATCCCGGCGTCCGCGGCGTTCGGCACCCCGTCGATAGCGTCGGATTCGGGCGGACTGAAGGAACAAATCTCGGATGGGGAAACCGGCTTCATATTCCCTGCCGGAAATGAGAAAAGCCTGGCAGAGGCAATGCTGAACGCTCATCACATGAGACAAGATGAATACATGAGGATGCGAGAGCGTTCATTGGGTTACGCAACTGAAAATTGGAGCTGGGATGCGCTGGCCGGAGAATTGCTTTCATTTATGGAGGCTATCGCGGCCACGCGCTGAGTTCCACATCGACTCCGCGTCGTGATATTCGCCTCTCGATTCCACGCTGAAAATTTCTCGGTCCCTATACGACGCGTAAAGATTGTAGATCCCGGTTATCCGCAAAAATCGTCTGCCTATATATTTCAGATACATCTTTATTATGCTCCGAGCCGCGCAAACGCCGCTCAAGTATTTCAAAAAAACGCGCCTGTTTTCAGCCATATGTCTTCTCGAGAGCCTGGAAGAAGCCCCTGACTGCCGGAATGCGGTCAATGGAACGTCAATGCGGCAAAAGGACGCTCCGCTCATATATAACCCCAATATATAATCCCAGTCCCCGGTGATTTTATAACTTGTGTCAAACAAGCCGCGCCTCTCATATGTCGACCTCGGCAAAAAAATAGCGGGATGCGGAACGCTCATTCGTTTTGTCAGATCATCCGGAGAGCCGGTCTGTCGATACAACAGCCATTCCTCATCCCGCAGCACTACGACGCGCCCGAAGTAAACATCGCTTTCCGGGTGCGCCATATATGCCGATTTCACCGATTCCAAAGCCCACGGAGCGTAGAAATCATCCGCGTTCAGTATGCCGATCAACTCGCCGGTCGCGCGGCGCAGCCCTTTGTTGAACGCGTCATATATTCCCTCGTCCGGTTCGGAAATAACCAGCGCCAGCCTGTCGCGATAGTTGTCTATGACGCCAAGCGTGCCGTCGGTCGAGCCTCCGTCGACGATTATGTACTCGAGATTTGGATAATTCTGATCCAGCACGCTTCGCAGCGTCTGCTCGATGGTGCGCTCCGCGTTGAGGCAGGCTGTGATTATTGTAATTTTGCGGTGTTTTTCCAAATCAGGCATGTCGTTTTATTCGCTGATAATTTTTTGATAAAATTCATAAGTTTCCGACGCGCATCTATCCCATGAAAAGAGCTTACAGCGCTCTTTTCCCGCCGTTATCATAGCCGATCTCCTGTCATCGTCGTAAGCGACTCCGCGCAGAGCGTCCATCAACGACTCGCTGGATGCGGGATCGAATAAGAGGGCAGCATCCCCGGTAACTTCGGGAATTGAGCTGGAATTGCCGGCCACCACCGGACACCCGCAATTCATCGCCTCCAGCGGAGGAAGGCCGAAACCCTCGTACAAGGAGGGATAAACGAACGCGCGCGCGTGTTTATATAGGGTTCCCAGCAGGCCATCCCCACCGGCATAATGATGAATTTTATCCAATATTCCATATCTCTTAAAAAGCTCATTTTCCTCTGCGGAAAAAGATGGGCCTAAACACGCAAGCGCAAAATCTTTTTTCAGATCAGACGATGCCGCGTATGCGTCCACTAAACAAGTAAAATTTTTATAATGACTCCGATTTCCAACAAACAATAAATATGGCGCGTCCGGAAGCACGGCTTTGGGGTCGGTTTTGTCGGACAAATCATTATAGCCGAGATGAATTACCGCTACATCACAGGACGAGTCGAGATCGTACAGTTCCAGCAGATCTTTTTTTGTCGAATTTGAAATACATATCAGCCCATCCGCCGCGGCGAAGGCTTCTTTCTTTGATTGCGCGGTATGGTCGTTCCTGAACATTTCAGAATACTTTTCATGCGTAAAATCGTAGACGGTGAAGATTTTTTTCGCGATATTCGTTTTATAAAAGTTGTAGTATGTCGGGTGATATATGTTGCTTTTATCATACGGAACCCTGGATTGAAAGTTATTCCACGCCATATCGCTGGCAAAACGACGGATAAAACCTGTTTTGGATATACATGGAGTTCGATGTCCTCCAAAATTCGCGAATTTATCCTTGAGCGACTCCAGCCCGTATTCATTAACAAAAAAACCCATGAATACATTGACGTCGATATCGTCGAAACATGCCAATCGCTTTATAAGCTCATAAAAATACCGGGATATTCCGCCATATCTCTGCTGAAAAATCGTATGATCGTAAAGAACTCTCA
>JAITOL010000057.1 GCA_031289955.1 Synergistaceae bacterium | reverse complement strand
AATACAGCCCTATTACCTCCATTTTCCGCAAAAGATTTTAAAAGATTCAAGCTCGCTATGACCCAATCCATATTTTTAATATTTTCGAGATATCCATCCTGGACGTTCCACGCCAGATGAAGCAGATGGGAGGGTTTGATGTCCCGTATCATTTTGTCTACAGAGACGGGATTTAATATATCCGCGATATAATGGCCCCGCGAAGCATTACTTTCCCTCGACGCGACCACAACATCATATTTTTTTTCTTTTAATAACCTGACCGCGTGATGACCAATAAAACCAGTCCCTCCAGTGACCAGGATTCTTTTTATTCCAGACATGGGTTATCTTTATCCTTTTCTGAAATTATTATTTCCCCTACATGCGGCCACCTTATCCCCACAGTCGCGTCCGCGTAATTAAACCCACGGACGCAGTCCGGAAAATATGGCTCCGAAATATCGTATAAAATCGCGCTGTCGTCGCTCAAGGTCATGAAACCGTGCGCAAAACCCTTCGGTATGTAGATAGATAAAAAATTCTCCGCCGACAACTCGACGCCAAACCACTTTTTGTAGGTCGGGGAATCATCCCGTATATCGACGATGACGTCGTAAATTTTGCCGGATATACACCGCACCAGTTTTATCTCTTCATGCGGGGATTTTTGATAATGCATGCCGCGCAAAGTCCCGGCGCGCTTGTTATAAGAAACGCTGCACTGCGCTATCTCAGGGGAAAGCCCATGCGCTAAAAACTCTTCTTTGCAAAAAGTCCTGGCGAAGAACCCTCGTTCGTCCTCGTGTTTTTCAAGGCTTATCACATAAGCGCCCTTGAGCGGAGTTTCCTCGAAAATCATCGTCACTCGCAAACGCGAGGCGTTGGCGCCGGTATTATGAATTTGCCGCCCCACTCCGTTATTTCACTCATTTGAGATCGAATCTCGTCGCTCAAATTCCACGGCAGGATCAAGACATAGTCGGGCTTTGTCTCGAATATTTTCTCGGGAGGATATACTTGAAGTCTGGAACCCGGAAGGTATTTATTCTGTTTGTTCGGGTTTTTATCCGCAGCATAATCCAGAAAATCCGAGCGTATGCCGCAATAATTGAGCAGGGTGTTGCCTTTGGCGGCCGCGCCGTAGGCGACGATTGACTTGCCTTCGTCCTTCAAGCGAATCAGCAGCGATAAAAGCCGCCTCTTTAAATCGGTCACGCGCCCGCCGAAATCAGAATACGTCGCCACATCCAGCAAACCGAATCGCTCTTCTTTATCGAGAATATGCCGAACCGATGGGCCCTCGATCCTGCGTCCCGTTTGAGGCTGGGCGTATATCCGGAGGGAACCTCCATGCGTGGGCAGCTCTTCCACGTTAAATATCCGGAGCCCATTTGTCTCGAATATCTGTTTTACGGCGATGAGCGACAAATATGAAAAATGTTCGTGATAGATTGTGTCAAACTGCGCGTCTTCTATCAACCTGAGCAGATGAGGAAATTCAAACGTGGCTATGCCGTCTTTTTTCAATAAGACGGAAAAACCTTTTACAAATCCGTTTATGTCGGGCACATGGGCAAGCACGTTGTTAGCGACCGTCAGATCGGCGCTGATACCGCGATTTTTCATGTCCTTAGCGTATTTTTCGTTGAAAAAAGCCGTTTCGGTCGGTATACCCTTTTTTATGGCCGCGTCGGCCACATTGCGGGCCGGCTCTATTCCCAAAACCGGGATATTCCGCTCTTTAAAAAATTGCAACAGATAGCCGTCGTTGCTGGCTATTTCGACGACCGTCGAGCCGCCGTTCAAATCGGCAGTCGGAATCATTTTCTCGACGTAGTTTTTGCAGTGCGCCAGCCATGATTCGGAAAAAGACGAGAAATATACATAATCGCTGAAAATATTTTCCGGGGGCTCGAACTCTTCAAGCTGAACCAGAAAGCACTTTTCGCACACATAGACACGCAGCGGAAAAAATGGCTCCATCGAATTGATTTGTTCAGGCTTAATGAGAGAATTAGCCAGGGGACTAGAGCCAAGGTTTACAAACGTCTCGGTGAGCGGCGCCTGACAAAAACGACAGTTACTCATTCGCGATACACATCTCCATATACTTTGAAATTTGTTCCCGCGTCAACGAGAGCGCGCCGCAGCCGTCCCATGCTCGTCTGTACCATTCAACCGTCATGGACAGCGCCTCTTTAAAATCCAATTTCGGCCTCCAGCCAAGTTTTTGTATAGCCTTGCTCGCGTCGAGCCTCAGCAATAGAGTTTCATGGAGGTTATCGCCGCCGGTGATTTTGTATTTCGCGTCGCCGGGCAGCGCCTCCCGGATAGCTTGAACTACGCCCTCCACACTTTTAGCGCTCTCGGCAGACGGGCCGAAGTTCCACGCGTCCGCGCGCGAATCGTCTCCGGCGTATAGCCTCTCTGCGAGAAGCATGTAGCCGTAAAGAGGTTCCAGAACGTGCTGCCATGGTCTCACGGCGTTTGGCGAGCGAATCTCCAGAGTTTCGCCCCTTTGAAAAGCTCTCATAGCGTCCGGCACAAGGCGATCTTCCGACCAGTCGCCGCCTCCGATCACGTTGCCCGCCCTCGCTGTCGCCAAAAGCGTCCCGGAGTCTTTGAAAAACGACTGACGCCAGGCGTCGCAGAGCAGCTCGACGCACGCTTTGCTGCTGCTGTATGGGTCGACGCCGCCAAGTTCGTCGGTCTCGCGATAAGCCCATTCCCAATCCATATCCCTGTAGCATTTATCGGTGGTTATCACGACCACGCTCTTTACCGAGCGCGCCCCGCGAACCGCTTCCAACAGATTGACGGTTCCCATGACGTTCGTCTCATAGGTAAGAACGGGCTGTTTGTAGGATTCTCTTACCAGAGGCTGGGCGGCGAAATGGAACACCATCTCGGGGGCTTGCGCGGTCATTTCTCGTTTGAGACCGTCTTTATCCCTGACGTCGGCGAAGATTCCATTCATTTCCCGATCTCCGAAAGCGCTTTTGTACAGCGACGGATCGAGCGGCGGCAGGGAATAGCCGAATACGTCGGCCCCGAGCATCTTTAGCCATATCAGAAACCAGCAGCCCTTGAAGCCGGTATGTCCCGTCAGAAAAACGCGCCTGCCGCTCCAGAAATTGGGCAATTTTTCTACCATACTTTCCATGGCGCCTGGTTTTTTTCCCACAGAGACTCGAGCAATGTTTTATCGCGTTGAGTGTCCATCGGCAGCCAGAAGTCGTCGTGCTTGTAGGATTTTAAATTTCCCTCTCCGGCGAGTCGCTCCAGAGGCGTGGATTCCCACGAAGTTAGGTCGTCCTCGATATAGTCGACGACCGAAGGCTCGATAACGAAGAAGCCTCCGTTGATCCAGTCGCCGTCTCCGGATGGTTTTTCGAGAAAATCCACAACGCTGTCTCCGTCGAGGTCGAGCCTGCCATATCGTCCGGGCGGCTGAACGGCCGTTATGGTCGCGAGTTTGCCGTGAGTTTTGTGAAAAGCGACCAGTTTGTCGATTTTAATATTCGCCAATCCGTCGCCATAGGTGAGGCAGAACGATTCGTCGCCGATATACTCCCGCACTCGCTTCACGCGTCCGCCGGTCAGCGTGTTCTCTCCCGTGTCGACGACGGTCACGGACCATGGTTCGGCGGCGTTGCTGTGTATCGTATGGCTTCCGGTCCTCATGTCGAACGTGACGTCGGACATGTGCATGAAGTAGTTCGCGAAATATTCTTTGATCATATATCCCTTGTAGCCGACACAGATAATAAAATCGTTCACCCCATCGTGAGAGTAAATTTTCATGATATGCCACAATATCGGGCGTCCGCCTATTTCTATCATCGGCTTGGGCCTGATGTTCGTCTCCTCGGATATTCTGGTGCCCAAACCTCCGGCAAGGATTACCGCTTTCAAGAATCCAGCCTCCAATCATGAATAGCATCCACAAAACAACACATGCTATAACCTTTTTGCGCTACCCTCTCCTGAAATCATCCGCAACCCTCTCGATATCGTCCTCGCCGACATACTCGCCTATCTGCACCTCTATTATCTCGAGAGGTATCTTTCCCGAGTTCTCCAGCCTGTGCAGGTAGCCTTTGGGCACGAAGACGCTCTCGCCCTCGTGGACGAACTTTTCGCGCGCGTCGGATTCTCCCCCCTGCTCGAATATTGTCACCTTCGCCGTGCCCTTCACGACGACCCAGTGTTCCGAGCGGTGCATGTGGTATTGCAGGGAGAGCCTTCTGCCGGGCGAGACAACTATCCTCTTTATCTTGTGCCGGTCGCCCTTCGAGAGCACGCTGTATGTGCCCCACGGGCGGGCGCTCGTCGGAGACTCGGAGACCTCGTCGCGATGCGTCTTCGAGAGTTCGCTCACAACGCCGCGCAGCTTCTGCGACGATCCGCGCGGCGAGACGAAGAGCGCGTCCGGCGTGTCAACCACGATCATCGAGTCGAGGTCTATTCCGCATATCAGGCGCTCGCCGCCTATTATCAGGTTGTCCGCCCCTCCGTGGAGAGATACGTTGCCCGACGCGGCGTTGCGAAGACCGTCCTTAGGCGAGTTCTCATAAACGGCGTCCCATGAGCCGACGTCGGACCATCCGGCATCGAGCGGCACGCAGGCTATGTTGCGGGCTCGCTCCATCACGGCATAGTCTATGGATTCCTTTGGAGTATCGGCAAACCACCGGGCCTCGTCGCCGGGGGCCGAGTCGAAGATATGCGCGCCCTCCGGAAAATGATCGCGGTACGCCTGCACCATGTCCGACACGCGGAAGCAGAATATGCCGCCGTTCCACCAGTAATCGCCCGACTGAATATAACGCGATGCCGTCTCACAGTCCGGTTTCTCCACGAACGAATCGACGGCCAGCCATTTCCAGGCGCATTTTTCAGTTTTTATATAACCAAATCCGGTCTCGGGCGACGTCGGCTTGATGCCGAACGTCACGAGGTTTCCCTCCGAAGCCGCCTCGGAGGCAAGCGCAACCGCCGCCTCGAACGCGGACTCGTCCGCTATTATGTGGTCGCTCGGGCAGACCATCACGAGATCGTCGCCGGAAGCGCCGTCCCCGATCAATTTTACGAGGCCGAGAGCTATGGCGGGCGCTGTGTTGCGGGCTTCAGGCTCCTCTATTACGAAATCCCCGTCCAGCCCGATGAGGGACAGCTGATGCGACACGAGTGGGCGCCATTTCCCGGAGGCTATGACGCGCAAATTTTCCGGGTCGGTCAACCGTATGAGGCGTCGCGCCGTCTGCTGCAGCAGCGTGCCGGCATTGCCGCAGACGCTCAAAAACTGTTTGGGCATTTCCTCCCTCGACATCGGCCAAAGGCGCGTTCCGCTGCCGCCAGCCAGGATGAGAGCCCGGAGGTTCGTCATCTGTCCTCGAGCGCCGACGGCACGTGGAACCCAGCGTCGGTTATGGACTGATTTCTGTCTACTATCATCATGTCGAACTCGACCATCCGGCGCACGAGTTCGTCGAACGACACGCGGCGCTTCCACCCCAGCAGACGTTCGGCCTTCGATGGATCGCCCAAAAGCAGGTCGACCTCAGTCGGGCGGAAGTATCTCGGATCGACCTCTATCATCGCTTTGCCCGTATGTTTGTCAAAGCCCTTCTCGTCCAGTCCCTCGCCGCGCCACTCTATATCCATGCCGGCATGCTTGAAAGCGGCAGTCGCGAATTCGCGCACCGAGCGGGTCTCTCCCGTCGCTATCACGAAATCGTCCGGGCGGTCGTGCTGGAGGATTCGCCACATGGCCTCGACGTAATCCTCCGCGTGTCCCCAGTCGCGCTTGGCGGAGAGGTTCCCGAGCCACAGCTTGTCCTGCTTGCCCCGGACGATGCGGGAGACCGCGCGAGTGATCTTTCTCGTGACGAACGTCTCCCCTCGCAGCTCGGACTCGTGGTTGAACAGTATGCCGTTCGACGCGAACACTCCGTACGCCTCCCGGTAGTTGATCGTTATCCAGTAGGCGTAGAGCTTGGCCGCCGCATAGGGGCTTCGCGGATAAAACGGCGTCGTCTCGCTCTGGGGGGTCTCGATGACCTTGCCATAGAGTTCGCTCGTCGACGCCTGATAAAATCGGGTATGATGTTCGAGGCCAAGTATCCGAAGCGCCTCCAGTATGCGCAGCGTTCCCATGCCGTCGGCGTTCGCCGTGTATTCAGGCGTCTCGAACGACACCTTGACGTGGCTCTGAGCCGCGAGATTGTATATTTCGTCGGGCCGCGTCTCCTGTATGATGCGGATCAGGTTGCTGCTGTCCGTGAGATCGCCGTAATGGAGGAAAAATTTGGGCTGTTCGCTGTGAAGATCCTCGTAGAGGTCGTCTATGCGCGACGTGTTGAATATCGAGCTGCGGCGTTTCACGCCGTGCACGACGTAGCCTTTCTTCAGAAGAAGTGACGAGAGGTACGCTCCGTCCTGCCCTGTGACGCCCGTTATTATCGCGGTCTTGCTCATGTCGTCTCATAACCTCTTCTCCCGGCGGATCGGCGGTAATGTTCGATGAACATCTCCATGCCCCGCTCGACCGATATGTTCGGCTCAAACCCTATGGAACGCGCCCGCGTTGTGTCCATCAGCTTTTGCGTCATGCCGTCCGGTTTCGAGCGGTCCCAGATGATCTCCCCCTTGAAACCGACCTTGGACGCTATTATATCCGCGAGTTCGCGTATTGTCATGTCGCTCCCGCAGCCGATATTCACCGGCTCGAATCCGTATGGGTTGTTTTCGAGCAGCATGAATATGCCCCGGACGAGATCGTCGACGTGAAGAAACTCCCTGCGGGGAGCGCCGGTTCCCCAGCACGTCACGACCCGCTCCCCCGCGTCCGCAGCGTCCACGAAGCGCTTGACCAGAGCCGCCGCGACATGCGAGCTCCCGGGATCGAAATTATCCCCCGGGCCATACAGGTTGCACGGGATGACGGTCATTCCGTCCCACGCGCCCTCGCGAGCCAGGTATCCGCACAGCTTCATCCCGGCCACCTTCGCTATCGCGTACCCCTCGTTCGTCGGCTCGAACGGGGCGGTGAGAAAATATTCCTCCCTGATCGGCTGGGGGCAGTCGCGCGGATATATACAGGAGCTGCCCAGAAATATGAATTTCTTCGTCCCGTTTCGTCTCGCGGCGTTCATGACGTTGTTCTGTATCTCGAGATTTTCGTAGAGGAACGCGGCCATATTCGTCATGTTCGCCATGATGCCGCCGACGCGCGCCGCCGCCAGAAACACGACGTCGGGACGTTCGGACGCGAAAAACGCGTTCACGTCGTCCTGACGCATCAGGTCGAGCTCCGCGTGGGTTCGAATCGCTATATCGCCATACCCGTCATCGCGCAGCCTCCGGAGTATGGCCGAACCAACCATGCCCCTGTGCCCCGCGACGTAGATTTTTTGGTTTTTATTCATGACCGCAAGCGCACCTCAGTCTCATTCAGCAATTTGGGCAAGAAACTATATGAGTCATATTATATGCGTACTCAGCGTTTAATTTTAAAAATAAAATTGCGCCTTATTATAAAATTACCGGCAAAACCGATGACGGCGCCCCAGAATTTGGACCAGAACGGACTCCGCGACAGGGAGATGAGCCCCAGCGTCACGCCGTAATCGATGGCGCACATTATGATCGCGGAGACGATGTAGGCGGTTATCTCAGAAAACGCGCTCCCTCTTGCCTTATGCCTGAATAATATCGCGACGCACAATATATAGTTGCAGGCGGCGGCGACCAGAAATGCCGCCGCAATCGCGACGCGCACGGAGCATCCATAATGCGTCAGAGCGGAGAATGAGACCAGATCGACCAGCATCGACGCAAAACCTATGAAAAGATATATGAGAATTTGCATGGGCAGCGGCGCCGTCGGGCCGCTGTAATGCAAAATACAGTAGAGCGCGCGGATGCCGTCGCGCCAGCCTATCTTCTTGCCCTCCTCATAGGATCGAGGGTTATACGAGATGGCACATTCGTAAACGGGGCGCCCCGACGACGCCACCTTTGCCGTTATCTCCGGCTCGAAGCCGAAACGGTCTTCCTTCAGATCGGGAGCTATTTTTTTAATGACGTCGTTCCTGAACAGCTTATAGCAGGTCTCCATATCCGAAATATCGAGGTTTGTAAACATATTTGAAACGAACGTCAGCGTTTTATTCATCCAGGTATGCCAGAAATATAGAATCCGCCTTGTATCAGGCTTCAGATACCGCGATCCGTACACGACGTCAGCCTTGCCGCTCAAACACGGCTCGAGCATTTTAACGTAATCCCTCGGATCATACTCCATATCGGCGTCCTGTATCCCGACGTAATCTCCGCTCGCGCGCACGAGGCCCGTCCTGAGCGCGGCGCCCTTTCCCCTGTTGCGCTCATGTTTCAAGATCGTTATCTCCGGATGATCCCTCGCGAGCCTCTCCAGTATTTCGACGCTCCCGTCGGAAGAAGCGTCGTCGACCACGATGATCTCGAGCGCCAATCCATCGACATCCAATCGATTCATAACGTTCAAAACACATTCCTCTATCGTTCCGGCTTCGTTGTAGCAGGGAATAATCAGCGATAATTTACAATCCATATCCGCATCAAAACCTTTCGGCAACCTTAAACTTTACCGTGCTGTCGTCTCTCTCAAACAATCAATATAAAATTACTTCTCCCCGCCGTAAATTCCCCTTCCGACATATCTTCCCATAAATATATCGAATCCGAACTCCGACATGATCTTATAGCGATAAAAGGTCATGGAAGCCGTCAGGTCCGGCGGATAACTCTCAATGGACGATCTTTTGTTATATACCTCGTAAGCCGTGTATTTCGCGTCATAATTGTTCCTCCAATCATGGGTGGAATTCAAACTAATGTTATTGAAAAAACAAATCGCCAAAAAAATTGCTACAAAAATTTTTATACCAGGAGCGAGAAGGGAGTAGACGTCTTTCCATCTGCTGCCGGTTAAATAATTGGCGACCCACGACGCTATTTCGACTATCGAGAGAACAATCAGAGGGAATGACGCCAAAAGCGTCCTGTCCTCCGGATAAAATCCGGAGAACAGATGCGCCAGAAACCATATCAATAGGTGCAGGAAAAAAGGAAGCACGAAGTTTGAAGCCGGTATTTTCCTCGCGAAAAATATCATTGAACCGACAAACGCCACAGCGGAAACAATGGATATTCCCCTCGCCAAACGCTCGTTCTGCATGAACATCCGCACAAACCCCTCCGCGAAAGCCCCATATAAATTTGAAGACCCGCTGGGGGGAATAGGTCCGTCGCCATGGGAAATATTATAATTATATACCGCCATCAACGCGCATATGACGCCGACAAACACGAGCCATAAAATTTGCGACTTTGCGTATGAGCCGAGCCGCCGCTCATGAACCATGCGCGCCAATACGACAATACCGACAGGAAGCAGGACAAGCAGGGACAACGTGATCGAGGCGGCAGAAACAGCGAAACAAAGAAATCCCATCGAAATGAAAATATCTCTTGATGTCAACTTCCATTCATTGTACAGAAAAAGCCCCGCTGTATTTAAAAAAACCGCAAAACCATATCCTCGGGCCAATCCAAAAAATTCATTCAGATAATAGCTCAGAACAAATAAACAGAAAACCCAAAGCGAAATTCTTTTCTTATAAAAGAGGAACAGCAGCAATATCATATACAAAGCGTAAGAAACGATGACAGGAAGCCGTATGAGAAATTCGTTGAAATCCGCGTTTGATGCTCTTCGCACCAGATTTATCAGTATAGTGTTGAGCCAATGGTTATTGGCGACCGCATTGCGGAATATTTCGGGGAATTTGTCGATGGACAGATCCCTTGCATACGTGATATATGTATAGCCTTCGTCGTAAGTGATGCCCGTTTTTACGGCGCGTATAACTACTATCAGAAGCAGCACGGACGATAATGCCGTCGCGAAAAATAACTGAAAATAATCAATATATTCATTATCATCGCTTGTTTTCCGAAAATTTATATTCATGCAGGCACACTCCTAAGTTGACAAATTTTCCCCGCGAAATTTTCCCCAAATCCTGCTGACACAATCCGCTCCCATTATGATGAAAAACGGCTCGATCGGCAGGCGATATCTCAAAGAGGCGATAACCACAACATGCATGAACGTGTAATAGACTATCAGGATGTATATCGGCAGCAGTTCCCTCCACTTTCGCGCGTTCAGCAAAAACGAGGCCAGACCGAGCGGACACGCTATGCCCCAACTCAGAAGAAGGGACAGGCTGTACAGCTTAAAAGCGGTCGAATATATTTCGCCCTTGTAGTTGGGCGTAAAATTCCAGAATCGCTTGAATTTCAGCCACATATTGCGCAAAAAAACCATTTTATTTTCCAGGATATACGTTTTAGCCTCATCCATGTATGCTTCTGAAATCAGTATTTCATCGTTTAAAGAGCGTATGCGCCGCATGGTTTCCTGATCGACATCGGCAATGTCGCCGATTCCGGCGGTATGGTTCGCGGGATTATTGCCCAGATACAGATTCCATGAAGCGGAAGTGGTGAACGGGACAAACTCGCCGAAAACGAGCCGGTTTCTTATCCACCATGGGGACATGCAAATTATGAAAATCAGGCATGATATCGCCACATACTTCATTCTTTTTTTCCAGTCGTTGGTTAGAACAAAACTCCGGGCGCCTGTCAGGATCGGCGCCAACGCCGTCATGACCGCCTTGGCGTAGACAGACAAAGTCAAAACGACCGTGACGTAAACGAACATTTTCCGATGATCCGCTCCCCACAGGTAAAGCAGCGCAACGCCCCACAGCAACAGACAGGTGAAAATTGTCTCGGACAACAGCATGGCCTGATAGGCCAGAAGAGATGGATAAATAATCATCGAAAACATCGCTGTCAATGCCGTCTTTTTGTTTTTAAACAGAGAAAAAGCTATCGACGCGGCGCCTATTGCCGTGAGTATATGCAAAAACGCCTGAAAAACTCTGGCCGCCCTGATGAACGCGGGGCCTCCTCCAAAAAATTTATTAAACGGGGCATACGCCATCGCGACAAGAGGCATCTCCCATGCCCTATTATCCACAAAGGTCACGAAATTTCCAGTTTCCGCCATATCTCGCGCCTCATCGAAAAATCTACCCTCATCGGGGAAAAAAGTTCTTCCCGGGATGATAACGTCCGCTGTCGAAATAATTACAAAAGCTAACAGCAATATGGCCAAAATTTTTTTGGATTTCAGCATATCAATCAAGACAATCACTTCCAAAGTCAGAATAGATGTCGCGTCGTGTGACAGCGAACGTCAGCGTCCGACTTGCGTCCCAAAAGACGCCATGCCGGGGTTGTCTATCATCCAGCGCTGCGAGTCGATCCCGCCGCCTTCGCGGGGGGCTGTGCGCGAATATTCGCCCCGCTCGTCCAGAGAGGAGCACTGAACGTCGTCCGCGAAATGCACGGGCAGTATCACCTCGACTATCCGGCGGCGGAGCGAGGGATCCTCCACGGGATAGAGGCACTCGACCCTCCTGTCGAGGTTGCGCGTCATGAGGTCGGCGCTGCCCAGGTAGAGCTCATCCTGTCCGCCGTTATGGAAATAAAACGCCCTGGTGTGCTCGAGAAACCTGCCAACGATGCTCGTAACGGTTATGTTTTCGCTCAAACCCGGGACGCCGGGCCTCAGACAGCATATGCCGCGCACCTGGAGGTCTATCTTCACTCCGGCGGCGGAAGCCCTGTAAAGCGCGTCCATGCTCTCCCTGTCCGATATGGCGTTCAGCTTGAAGACTATGCGCCCTCCTCCGATTCGCCTGTGGCTCTCGATCTCCCTGTCGATGCGGGCTATTATCTCCCGCCGCAGCGTATGAGGCGCGACAAGGAGCTTGCGGTACTCTCGCTGCATCGAGTAGCCCGTTAAGACGTTGAAAAGATCCGAGGCGTCGGCGCCTATCTCCGGATTAGACGTGAAAAGCCCGAAGTCCGTGTATATTCCGGCGGTGACCGCGTTGTAGTTGCCGGTGCTCAGGTGGACGTATCGCTTGATTCCGCCCTTCTCGCGGCGAATGACGAGACATACCTTCGCGTGGGTTTTGAGCCCGGGCAGGCCGTAGACGACGTGCACCCCGGCGCTCTCCAGCGCCCGGGCCCATCCTATGTTGTTCTCCTCGTCGAAGCGGGCCTTGAGCTCGACTAAGGCCGCGACCTGTTTCCCCCGCGTGCACGCCTCCTTTAGGGCCTCCACTATTGGCGAATTGCTTCCCGTGCGGTAGAGCGTCTGTTTTATCGCCAGCACGTTCGGATCCCGGGACGCCTCGCGTATGAAATCCACGACGGGCATGAAGCTGTCGTAAGGATGATACAGCAGCACGTCGCGTTCTGCGATCGTATGGAATATCGCGCGCCTGTCGGCGACCTCGGGAGGAATCCGCGGCGTGAACGGAGGAAATTTGAGATCCGGCCTGTCGACCTTGCCGTAGAGCTGCATGAGAGCCGACATGCCGACCGGGTACTTCATGGAGTACACCTGAAACTGGCTGAGCTCCAGATTGCGGGTGAGTATCTCCCTTATGTGCTTGGGGGAGTTTTTCTCTAGCTGAAGCCGCACGGCGCAGCCAAAACGCCTCCGCTCCACGCTCTCCCGGATGGAGCGAAGCAGATCTTCCGCCTCGTCCGCCTCTATCTCGAAATCCGCGTCCCTCGTCACCCTGAAGAGCTCCGCGTTTTCTATCGTCATGCCGGGGAACAGCATCCCCATATTCGCCTCGACCACATCCTCGAGCCAGACGAACCTGTCGACCGATCGCGTTCCCCTGAGCCCTATCTTCTCCATCTTGTCCTCGCAGTCGGCCGGCAGGACGAGCAGGCGCGGGAATGACTCCGGTATCTTGAGCCTGGCGAAACGCGCCTGGCCCGCCTCGTCGCGCAGGGCAAGCGCGAAGTTGAGGCTCAGGTTCGATATGTGGGGAAACGGATGCCCCGGGTCGAAGGCGAGCGGGGTCAGCGTCGGGAATATCTCGTTTTTGAAATAATCGTCCAGGTATATGCGCTGTTTGTCGGAGAGCTCATCGTAGCCGAGTATCTCTATGCCGTTTTCGCGGAGCGCCGGCTGCAGGTCGTTGTACCAGCAATCGGACTGGCGTTTCACGTCGACGGTGAGCGCCCTGCGGATGGCGGCGAGCTGCTCGACGGCCGTCATGCCGTCCGGCGGCAGGTTTACAACGCCGTTATTGAGCTGGCGAATGAGACCCGACACGCGGATCATGAAAAATTCATCGAGGTTGTTCGAAAATATGGCGAGGAATTTGACCCGCTCCAGCAGCGGCTTCGATTTGTCCATGGCCTCGTCGAGGACGCGGCTGTTGAACCGAACCCAACTGAGCTCGCGGTTTATATACTCCCCGTCTTCCTCCAGGCTGAACTTGCGTTCGGAGTTTTTGGCCGTCATTCAATGATCCTCCCCGCGCGCGCGGAATTTCTCCAGCAGATCGCCGACCGACATTCCGGTCCTTATGCCGAAACGAGTCAGCGCGAAGTCGTATTTCGCCGGGTCTTCCGGACACAAAGCCCGAAAACCCGCAGTGGTCTCCGCGGCGGCGACTCCGTCCGCGGAGCGCCGCTTCACGAACCCGAGGCCGGTCGCGATCCTGAACATATGCGTATCGAGAGGAACTATAATATCACGAGGCGACACCCGTCTCCATCCTCCGGGGTCCACGTCGTCCCGCCTCGCCATCCACCTGATGTAGAGCGCCAGACGCTTGCACGCGCTTCCCTTCGAGGCCAGAGGCAGCAACTGCGACGATTCGAGACCGGCGTAACCGAGTATCGACGAGGCGAAATCGTTCATGGCGTTCAGTATATGCCCCCTCATTCCCTCGCAAAAGAGACTTTCGAGACAGCCGTGACGCCGGATCGCCGCCCCTATGCCGCACAGAAATTTCGACATCTCGACGTCGTCGTTGAAGCGATGCCTGAATCCCGCAATCCGGGCCGCAAGAGTGGGCTCGTCCGTGCCGGCGAGGGCGTCGGCTGGGTTATCCCCGAGGACGGATAAAATTTTACCGACGCTCGCCAAGATCGACGCAACCCTGCCATAGGCCAGGGACGAAGCTATGAGCCCGACGACCTCCCTGTCGGGGGGAGAGTCGTACAGATACAGAAATTCGAGAGGGTCCGGCGATACGTACTCTCGCCTGTTGTACTCGGCGTAAAGCTCCTCGAGCAGCGCGTATTTTTCACCGGAGCGCGGAGCTGTTTGGGGTTCGCTCATCGACGCGCCTCCGAATCGAGCGATATGATTGGGCATGAGCCCTCGCTACAGGGCGCTTTCTATGATTCGCGCGCGGTTTCTGACAAATTCCGCCACTTTGGGATACCCGGACAATGTTGCGTACCGCAAGGCCGATTCGATATATTCCCTCGCTCCGCCCTCGTATTTTTCGAGGGAGAAAATCTCCGCGAGCTCTATACAAACGTAAGAGAGGCCGATATTGTCCTGTTCCTGATTGTACAGCTCCTCGGCCTGGCTGTACAGCCGTCTGGCCTCCTCGATATCCCCGATGCGTTTTTCCAGATCCCCCATGGCCAACATGGTGTTGGCGGATCCCAATTTATCACCCTCGCGGCGGTACAGCTCAGCGGCTTGGGAGTACAGCCTTCTCGTCTCATCGTCGGGGCCGTTGCGGCTTTCGAGATCGCCCAGGCCGAGCATGACGTTGGCAAGTCCCGTATTGTCCTGTTCGTGACGATAGATATCCTCCGCCTGAGAGTAGAATTTCCTCGCCTCGTCGACCCGATCCAGGCGGTTTTCGAGGTCTCCCATCGCCAGCGTCACATTCGCGATTCCGAGGTTGAGCTTCTCTTTGCGGCACAGCTCCTCCGACTTGGAGTAGCGCTCGCGGGCCGCGTCGAACTGTTCGAGAGCTCGTTCGAGATCGCCGAAACCCTTATGAACGTCGGCCAAACCGGCATTGTTTCGCTCGCTTCCGTAAAGTTCCTCCGCCGCCGCGTAACGCTCCCTGGCCTCGGTCGCGCGCCCGAACCGGCGGCTCATATCCCCCATGCTCTTCAATACTCCGGCCAGGCCGAGGTTTACCCGTTTCGCCCTATATACGGCTTCGGCCTCCCCGTAACGCTCGCCGGCTTTTTCGAGCGACCCGAGCCTGCTTTCGAGGTCGCCCATGCTCTTCAACACTCCGGCGGCGCCCACATCGACGCCGCACGTGACGTACAGCTCCATGGAATGGGTGAAATGCTTCACAGCCTCATCGGAGCGACCGAGCCTGCTTTCGAGATCGCCCAGCCTCTTCAGCACGCCGGCTAGACGGGCGTCGTTTTTCTCCCTGCGGTAAAGATCCTCCGCCTCCCTGTAATAGGATAACGCCGGCTCGACATGCCCCAAGCCTCGCTCGAGATCCCCCATGCCTTTTAAAACGCCGGCGAGCCCCATGTTGTTCTGTTCGACCCCATACAGGGTTTCCGCCTCGCTGTAATGAGTCTCGGCTTCATCTATGCGCCCGGCCCTGCGTTCGAGGTCGCCCATGTTCTTCAATACTCCGGCGAGACCGGCGATATTCCGACCGTCTCTGTACATGACTTCGACTTCCCCGTAATGCGCGCTGGCCTCGTCAATCCACCCCAGCCTGCTTTCCACGTCCCCGAGGCTCTTCAATATTCCGGCGAGAGCCGCCTTGTCGCCCGAGGCCCGATACAACGTCTCAGCCTCGCCGTATCGAACTCGCGCCTCATCTATACACGAGGACATGACGCTTATGTCTCCGAGGCTCCTGAGAATGGCGACGAGGCCCACATTGTCGCCGACGCCCCGATATAAGGTCTCGGACTCTCTATAACAAACCCCGGCCTCGTCGGCCCGTCCGTTCATCATATAGAGATCACCGAGGCGTCTTTGCGCTCCGGCGATCCCCGCTTCGCTGCCGACGCTTCGGTAGAGCGACTCGGCGCCGACGTAACGGGACATGCCCTCTTCGATCCGCCCCAGCCTTATTTCGATGTCTCCAAGGCTTTCGGTGACGGCGGCGAGGCCCGCGTTATCGCCCTCGTTCCGGTACACGGTCTCAGCGCCGCCATAGAGCTCGATGGCCTGCTTGATCCCGCCGAGCCCGAGTTCAAGATCGCCCCTGCTTTTGAGGACGTCGGCCAGACCCTTGAAGTTCTTCTCGGCCCGGTACATCTCTTCGGCCCTGTCATAGTGCGATCTGGCGACATCGACCTGCCCGGCGCGGTTCTCCCGGTCGCCCATTTCCTTCAGTATACCGGCCAGGCCCGAGTGAGCCTGCTCCTCGCGATGAAGCTCGTTCGCGCGGCCGTAATACGTCTGTGCCGCGTCGACCTGCCCCATCATGAACTGAAGATCGCCCGTGCTCTTGAGAACGGCGGCGAGTCCGGCGTTGTTCCCCATGTCGCGGTACAGCGCCTCCGCCTCCCTGTAATACGCTCCGGCGGCTTCTATCTGCCAAAGCCCGCTCTCTATGTCTCCAAGCCCGCTGAGCACGGCGGCGAGACCCGCGTTATCGACAATGCCCTCATACAACGCTTTCGCCTCTATAAAATGGGCGTTGGCCGCCTCTATCTGACCAAGACGGCTCTCCAGGTCGCCTATTCTTCGGAGAACCCCAGCCAGACCGGAGTTATTGCGCTCGGCCCTGTACAGAGCTTCGGCCTGCACATAGCACGCCTGCGCCTCATTCGCGCGCCCGAGCTTGTCGTCCAAATCCCCGATGCTGTTCAAGGCGTCGGCGAGGCCCGAATTATCCCCGATGTTCTGATACAGGTTCATGGCCCTCTCGTAGCGCTCCCGCCCCTCGTCCAGCATGCCCAGGTTACATTCGAGCCCGCCCATATCTATCAATATTCCAGCGAGCGCCGAAACTGCGGCGCCGTCCTGCGGGTTATTGGCATGCGCGGCTTCGCCTATTTCTTCCGCCTTCTTATACGCGGTCATCGCGTCAGCGTAAAGACCCTGCCTGTTGAAATCAAGAGCGCTATCGTGATATTTCCGAGCGTCTGTGATCATATCTTCCCTCGGCATGGAGACTACCCCCCCACGTCCATATCGACGATATCATCCATGAGGAGGACAAATTCGCCCTTCTCTTTTTTATTCGCTTCGGGCCTCCGAAATTCTATCGCTTTTTCGAGGCGCAAAACAGAGATGGGGCCATTAGGCGCTTCCTCGCTCGTCGCTTTATATTTTATTTCCTCTTTCTCTTGCTCTTGCTCTTGCTCTTTTTCTTGCTCTTTTTCTTTTTCTTCAAATTTTTCTTCAACATACATAATATCCATAATTTCAGTTTTTTCTTTGGTCGCCGCGAGACCAGCGGTCATTATCGCTTCTTGTATCGCAATGCTTACCTTGTGGGCGTCTTTTACCTCTTTAAATATTTGGGGCTCTTTAAATTCCCCAATTTCCCTGGACCTGGCGATTTCTTTGATTTCAGGCTCTTCTTCCCTTTGGGAGAGACCGTGTTTATAGAAAACGCGGCTGAAATACTTGAAATATATTACAGCTAAAATCACCAGCGCAATGAATGACAACAAATTTTTGCACGCGTACCAGAGGGCCCCGGGCGCGCCCAAAGCGGACAGGAACGCGCCGGCGAACCTGTACGCAAGCGCGCCTAACGTCAGCGTGACGGCTATTTCGACATAGGGGTTTTCCCTCGGGCTGAAAACCATTTCAGCTTACCTCGATGCCAGGTCGGCGAAGACTTCCGTCGCGGATTCTATCGTGCGGCCGATTATCTCGTTCGTGTGTTCCAGCGAGACGAATACGGCCTCGAACGCGCTCGGGGCGAAGTATTCCCCGCGAGCGAGCATGCCGTGGAAGAACGCCGGATAGATATCCGATCTCGTAGTCTGCACCAGGTCGAGATTTGTGGGCAGCTTCGGCGCGAAAAACATCCCCAGCACCGATCCGAGGCGGGATATGGAGACGTCGAGCCCCGCGGAGCTCGCGGCCCGTTTGAGCCCGACGCCCAACGCGGCCGCGGCGTACTCGAGCTTCTGATACGCGGTCTGGGTGAGCTTCCGAAGCGTCGCGATACCGGAGGCCATCGCGACCGGGTTTCCGGCGAGCGTTCCTGCCTGATAGACGGGTCCGACCGGCGCCAGCATGTTCATGATCCTGGCGTCGCCTCCGAGCGCCCCCACCGGCATTCCGCCTCCTATTATCTTGCCGAGGCACGTCAGGTCGGGTCTGATCTTCAATATATTCTGAACTCCGCCCTCCGGCACGCGGAAACCGGTTATGATCTCGTCGAATATTAAAAGGGCCCCGGCGTCCTTCGAGGTTTTGCGCAGATGTTCCAGAAAACCGGGCATCGGAGGCACGAGGCCCATATTGCCGGCCCATGGCTCCACTATGATTGCCGCTATGTCATTTCCGCACTCCTCGAATATCCTGGTGATGGCCTCTACGGAATTGTATGGGGCAACGATCGTGTCCGCAGCCGATGACGCGGTGATGCCGGGCGACGTGGGCACTCCGAACGTCAGAGCGCCGCTGCCGGCCGCGACGAGAAGCGAGTCGCTGTGTCCGTGATAGCACCCGGCGAATTTGACTATCTTGTTCCGTCCCGTGAAACCCCTGGCGAGGCGGAGCGCCGTCATCGCGGCCTCGGTGCCGGAATTTACGAAACGTATCTTATCGATGGACGGGAATACCCCCCGTATGATCTCCGCGAGCTCGATCTCGTCCGTACAGGGCGCGCCGAACGAGCTGGATCTGGCCGCAGCCTCCGATATGGCGCGCACTACGTCAGGATTAGCGTGACCCAATATCATGGGCCCCCAACTGCCCACGTAGTCCCGGTACTCCCGTCCGTCAGTATCCCGCAGCATGGCGCCCGACGCGGAGGCTATGAAAATAGGCGTCCCCCCCACTGACTTCCACGCCCGCACGGGGCTGTCGACCCCCCCGACCAGACTGTGGCACGCGCGTTCGTATAACGCTTCGTTATTCGTAATATCTTCCATACGCAATCACTCCATTCGCGTCGCGAGCGCCCGGATGAGACCATCCATATCGGGCGTTCGCATGACAACCGCGTCAATTCCAAAAATATTCCGCACGGAATTGGCGCATTTCTCTCCCCACGCTACAAGGGAAGTTCCCTTCGGAGGACGTCCCAGCCGCTCGCTGTATTCCCGCGCCATCTCCGAGCTTCCGAAGACGACGGCGTCGAGACCGCAGGAAGCCCACTGCTCCCTCATTACCTCGAGCCCCGGCACTTCGCGCGGAACCATTCTGTACGTCGAAACTATACGCGCCTCCGCCCCGACGGAACGAGAGGCCGTGACCGCCTCGTCCGACGCGCGCTCGTTTCTGGCGAAAACTACGGTTTCGCCCGGCGAGACGACGTTTTTGAGCGTTTCGGCGAGCCCCTTGCCGCTGCCGTCGGACTCCATATCGGATATTATACCAATACGGCGAAGCATTTCGGACGTTCCTTTCCCTATGGATACAATTCTGCCCTTTATCCGGCGCATATCTCCCAGTACTTCGGCGAGGCGCGACGCGCCCCTCGGGCTCGTCAGCACGAGCCAGTCGGCGGTCGCGATGGAGTCTATCGAGCTCTCGTCGGGATCAATTCGTTCGAGCGACAAAAGAGGCAGCCCGTAGCAGTCGGCGGACAGTCTCTCAAGAGCCCTGCCCGTCTCCCAGCACTCCGGGTACGGGCGGCAGACCGCCACCTGCATTCCGCGCATGGGCCCGGCCTCCGGGCTGAGTTTTATGCCGGAAGCGTCTCCTATATATATGATCGATGGAGACGGCAGCTCGCGCGCCCGTGCCATCAGGGCAAACCCTTCGAGCGTGCCGTCCATTCTGCGCGCCCTCGCCCAGCCCCCCCAGTGGACGACGGAGGAGAGGGCGCCGGGCGGTTTGCCGTTCGCCATGAGAAGATCCGCGGTTTCGGCGAAGTTCGACGTCCCCATGTACAGGGCGAGTGTGCCGGGAGACGAGGCGATATCGCGCCAATAGGCGTCGTCGTTCTCCCTGACGCCGCATCTTCTGTGCGCCGTAGCCATCGTCACCGACGACGAATTTCTCCTGTGGGTCGTCGGCAGCCCCGCGAGCAGCGAGCCTCCGAGCGCCGATGTTATGCCGGGGATCGCCCTCCACGGAATGTCGTACTTTTCGAGATACTCCGCCTCCTCGCCTCCCCGCCCGAAGACGAACGGGTCGCCGCCCTTGAGCCTCACCACCGTTTCGCCGGTTCTGCCCAGACTGACCAACAGATCGTTTATCTCGTCCTGCCCCATCGTATGGTTCCGTTCCTTCTTGCCGACGAGATGAAACTCGCACGACGAGGGCGCCAGCTGAAGGATGTCGGGGTGTATGAGCCTGTCATATACTATATGCCGCGCTGCGGATACACATTCGAGCGCGTCCCGCGTCAGGAGTCCGGGCGAACCGCAGCCCGCGCCGACAAGATAGACGCTCACAGGCCCGGCTCCCGGGCAATTCCCATATCGGTCATCGCCCTCGTCGCCGGCCTGTCCCGCACCATCTCCCACAGCCGGTCAGCCAGAGCGCGCGCGCTTTCGTCGGAATCGACGCGGCCGCGCAGGCTCTCCATCTCCGGCGAAATCGACGGGTCTTTGTCCGGCGGGTACAGATCGACGGTGAGTTCGAGCTCTCCATCGCCGTACTTCGCGTTGACCCCTATGGGACAGACGCAGCCGAAGCCGATGCGGGCGAGAAAAGCCCTCTCGGCCGTGACCTCGTACCACGTCGGAAGATGATTCAGGGATCTCAGTATCCCCTCCAACGGGGAACCGGTTCTCGTCTCGACGGCCACGGCCCCCTGGCCGGCCGTCGTTATGAACGGAAGCGGCGCCCGGGGGACTCCTCCGAAACCGAGCCGCTCAAGCCCGGCCTCGGCGAGGATCAGGGCGTCCATCTCGCCTTTTTTCAACTTTTCGAGCCTCGTCCCGACGTTGCCCCTGCACGTAACACATTCGAGGTCGGGACGGGCGGCGCGCACCTGAGCCCTGCGGCGGACGCTCGACGTTCCCACTTTTGCCCCCCGGGGCATCGAGCTCAAATCACATCCGTCGCGCGTGATCAAAACGTCGTGAACCGGGCCGCGCTCGAGCGTCCCGGCGATAACCACGCCATCCGGAAGCGACGTCGGCATGTCCTTCATGCTGTGGACCGCGAAGTCGCCTCGACATGCCAGCAGTTCGTCCTCGAGAGCCTTCACGAACGCGCCGAAGCCGAACGACGACAGTTCGCTCGTTCTGTCCCTGTCTCCGTGGCTCGACACGCTTCTCGACGCGACCGCGACCCCGACGCGTTCGAGCTCGCCTGCCCACAGCCCGGTCTGAGCGAGGGCCAGAGGGCTGTTCCTCGTGAGAGCGACCACATGGCTCGCCCCGAGGAAACCCATTATTTTTCTCTTCATCGCGGCGGCCCCCGCCGGATCGCCTCCGCCGCTCGAAACCCCGACGAAACTACCGTCCGCTCCGAATTGAGCGCACAGGGCGAAATCCCCCTCGCCTCCGTCGGAGCACACATCGACGACACAGCGTTCCTCTCGCGCCATCGCGGCTATCCCGCCGGCTTCATCCGGCGCGGTCGCTATTATGGCGAAATTTTCGCGTTTAAAGTCCATCTGTTCCGCATCGCGCATATCCCATATTATCTCCCCCCGGGCGGCCATTTCGGCCAATGCCTCAGTAGACGTCGGAGAGACGAGCCTTACGCCCGCCCCCGAGCGCAGCAGCGTTCGCACCTTGCGCTCCGCGACCGCGCCCCCTCCGATCACCAGCACGGCGTGTCTGTCCAGATTCAAAGAGACGATGAGCCTGTACGGCCCCTCTTTGCTCATTACGTCCATCAATCTTCCGCGTACTCCTCGTTCTCTCCGGACAGTATCCTCCATGCCCGCGAACTGTGCGCCGTGTGAGCCGACGTGAGCGGATGCAGAAACGCGCTGACGACCGAAGAGGCGAACGCCTCGAGATCATCCGGCCCGGCCCCCGTTTTAGCGGCGTACGCGACGGCCCTGTCCTTTATGAGGGAATGGACCCTCGTCATGGCGAGCTGTTTCCACGTGTCGTCCGTCAATATGGATATTTCGGCGAGAAGCGCGCTCGATGTCTTGTCGGCCTCGTCCTCGAGCTCCAGGAGCATGTGAGCGTATTCGGCGTTCATAGCGGAGGCCATGTCGTTCATCTCGTCGAGCGTGACGCGAATCCCGACGTTCCTGCCCGCGCTCTGATGAGGCGACCCGAGGTCGTACACCGCCACATCTGGCATCGAGTCCTCATCCTCTCCGGTCAGTATCGGGGAGGACGAGGATGTGCACAGGAACAGCGCGTCGCACTCCCTCGCGGCGGCAAGCCATCCGCTCCACGGAACGAGCGCCGCCGCAGATATTTTTTTATCCATTTCGCGGGGGCTTCTGTTGGAGACGCGCACGTCGCACCCCATCAACAGCAGGATATGGGCCGTCTCGGTTCCCATGGCGCCCAGACCAGCGACCATGGCCGACGGACGGGCGCCGGATCTGAAATTTTTCACGAAATAATTAGCCGCTATATAAGGTACGGAAGGCTCCCTTCCGGGATGAATCCGCGAACGAAGCGACGCCGACATTCCGGAGGCGCGCTGAAAGAGCTTGTGCAGCACTTTGCCGCAGCCGTCCGACGCCCTGTACGCCTCCTTCACCTGGGAAACTATGTGCGACTCGCCCCTGGCCATGCTCTCGAGCCCGAGCAACACCCGCAACAGATGGCGCACGGCCTCGTAATCGTACAGCATCCTCGCGCCGGGAACGTCGAAAGAGGCCACCGCGCCGCGCTCGTCCCCGGGGCTCGACAGCACGAGATACAGTTCGAACCTGTTGCACGTCTCGAGCTTGAGGTATTCTCCGACGAGCCCGCTCGACTTCAGCTCCGGCAGACGGTCTCCCAGCGATGAAAAGCTCGTCCTCTCCTGAACCGTCGACGAATTGTGATCCATCGTTATGACGCATATCCTACCCAAAGACGCTCACCCCCGCCGCGCACCACGCTATGAAAATCGAGACGACTTCCAGAATCATGGTTGTCGCGAAATGCCATCTCAGAAGACCAGGTATGAGCTCTTTCGGGAATATGCCGACCCAATAGCCCACATTTTGCCTCATTGTTCTCGTTACCGAACCGACCATGTTGCCGACGAGAAGAGCCAATACCGCCTGCCCGACGCCGAGGGCGCCGCTCGCCATAGCCCCCGAGGCGGACGATAGAGCCGCCGTCACATGGGCCAGCGAGCTCACTGCTATCGCCCATCCCTCGGCTGGTATGAACGAATAAAATCCCAACCTCGCGATGTGCTCCGTGAAAAAAGCGTCCACGAGCGGCACAAGCGCGTAGGTGAGCGCAAAAAAAGCCCATGCCCACGGCAGCGAACGCGCCAGCATTTTGCCGAGCTTCCGCGCCCTCTGCCGCCATTCCGGCGAGGAGGGAGGCGGGGGCATATGTCCCGACACCGTTCGTCCCCTGCCGCGGCGAACCAATATGGCGACTACCCAGGCGAAGCGGCAGGCGCTGCGCAGCAGCAACACGAGGGAGAATATAAATCCGGCCGTCCCGGCTATGGCCGAGGCCATTGTCGCGGTTCCGACCCATCTGCGCAGGTAGCCCGGGAACGAGAGCGACAACGTGCCGAGCGTGGCCTCCTCGCGAGTCACCTCGTGATTCGCGTATGCCCCTGATATCAGAGCCGCCGCTGAACGCGACGATCCGGCGGCGAGCAGCATGGCTGCGGCTATCTTTTCATTTATTCCGCTCCGTCCCAACAACGGGACGAGAGGGGCAAAAAACCGTTCCACAACGCCGAGGGCCAGTATCAGCTCGCCCACAGCCAACCCAATCGTGATGTTGAGCGTGAGCGTGGCTTCGGCCTCAAGAAGCGCCATCCAGAAATCGCCGGACGACATGGAGATCACGTTCATCGCCGCGTCGTTATCTGTCCCTCCAGAGCAGAAGAACGGAGAGATAGTCGTCCGTCGGGCTCGAGGCCTCGTCTTCGCGAACGATCCTCTGTTCGGGCAGCCCGGCGCGATGCACGCGGACGACACTCTTCCACGGGCCTGTGCGTTTCACGAGATCCGGCAGGGACGAACCGACCGCCGACGGCTTGTAGAGCGCCACACATTCGGACGCCTTCATGGCTTCCTCCAGCTTCGGCAGCTCGACGGACCCCGGCAGCACCGCCAGCCGCTCTCCCCCGAGGGCGAGAAATTCCCCCGCCACGCTCGCGGCAAGCGAGTGGGCCGATATTCCGGGCAGCAGCCTCAGTTCGAGATCCGGGCATATTCCGCGCCACACCGAATAAAGGTAAGCCGCCGTCGCGTAAAGCGTCGAGTCCCCTATCACAGGCAGGGCGATGCTGCGGGCATTCCTCCACAGCTCTTTGTATTCGTTGAGCTGCCGCAATATCTCCGCGTCGCGCTTCGACGAATCGCCTGTCATCGGAAACCAGAGGGGATGAGCCTCCCTCTTTCCCCCGAGACGCGAATAAATATCCCCCGCGACGCTCTTCTTATCCTCCGCGGACACAGGTATGAATAAAACGTCCGCCTCCTCGAGCATTTTGAACGCTCCCATGGTAACAAGCTCCGGATCGCCAGGACCCACTCCGACACCGTATAAAATCAAAATACCACTCCACCCCTCACATATTCCGCCGCGTCACTTGCGGAGTCTTTGGCACCAGTCGATGAGCTCGTCCGATGAGGTCACTCGCTTCACATTGGACGGCTCCTCCGGTCTGGATACGAGCACCAGCGGTATCTCCAGGCTCGCGGCGGCGTCGCGCTTTCCCCCGACTCCGCCAGGCGCTCCGGATTCCCTGCTGACGATGGCGCGAACGTTTCTATCCCTGCATAAAGCCTCGTTATATTGTGGGCCTCCCGCTCCCCACGACGCTATTATCTCCCTCGGCTCGACCCCGGCCCGCTCAGCTTTTTTGATGCTCTCCGCGGTCGGCAGCATGCGAACCAGTATTCCCCTTCCGGATTCCCTTGCCATTGGAACGACGGATCTCAGATCGTTCGTTCCGATGGCGAGGAATATGACGTCGCCCTCGTCAGTCAGTTCTATCGCGCGGGTGACGGCATCCTCCAGGGAAGAGACGATCTCGGCCCCATCCGGTATCTCGCTGGCCCTGATAAAACGGCAGAGGGGCATTCCCGCCTGGGAACAGGCTTTGGCTATCTCGCGCGACGCCGTGTCCGCGAACGGATGGGTCGCGTCGATTACCCCAATCAGCTCCGAAGCCGCCTCCGAGCCCAGAATGTGAACCCAATCGTCCGCGCTTCTGGCGCCCACGAGCATACCAGCCCCATCCGGCACGGTGGCGCCCCCAGCTTCCCTGGTCACCGACACTGTCGCGGAAAAACCGAGCTCGAGGATGACCCTGGCGGCCTCTCTTCCCTCGGTGGCGCCCCCCAAAACGAGAAACCGCCCGAGCATGGCCGGCGCGTCCGTTCCGCCAGTTTCGGACTTGTAACCCCTCGCCTCGACCCAGAATTTTTTGCCATGTGAGTATTTCTCACGAGCCTTGTCCGACGGTATGAGAATCATCGTCCTCATATCGATCGCATCCGGCACGAGATCCTCCATCGAAATCTCCCGAACCGATTCGCCGGCCCTTCCGGCGTCTCTGATGAGAATTGCCGCGCGGCCCGCGAATATCGTCCGGACCTCCGCCAGTTTCAAGTCGAGATCCCTCAGCACCGGGTTGTATATGGCGACGGTGAGCCCGCTCTCCATGCCGCCCTCGAGAGAACGCGCGACGTCGGGCCACGGCTGAAGGTAATCCGACAGCGAGACAAGGACGAGGCCGTTGGAATATGGCGCGCCGATCGACGCTCCGGCAGCCTGCGCCGCGGTAATGCCCGGTATTATCCGCACACTGCTCCACAAAACCCCCTCGGGGAGGGTCGAGAGGCACAAAGACGCTATGCCGAACAGCGAGGCGTCGCCCCCGGAGACTATGGCGACCCTGTAGCCGGAATTGACATAGGAAAACGCGCGGGAAACCCTGTCCTCCTCCTCGCCCATGCCGTAGCGCTCGACGATCTTGCCGTTCTTCCACGCGTCGGGCAGCAGGTCGACGTAGAGGTTGTAGCCTATCAGAACCTCGCTCGCGTCTATTGCCGATCTGGCGTCCATCGTCACAAATCTGGCGTCCCCCGGGCCGATGCCGATTATGGCGAGTTCCCCGCTCTCACGCGGCTTGGACATGGATAACGCGACGGTGACCCCGGACTCCGCGACCCTTGAGTCAAGAAGCGCTCCGGCGCTCGCGGCAGCCGGTTCGGCGGCGCCCGGAAGGCCTATATGGCGCTTCGCGGCGGACGGGGAAAACTTGCCCGGCATGGCCAGTATCTCGTCGTCGGGAACGATGACAATTGGCAGGCCGCAGCCCTCGGCCATGCGGATGAGCCCCTCCTCGTCCCTTTTGGCCTCCACGGTGCGTATCTCCGACGCCGCTTCGATGAGAAACGGGCCGAAGTGATTTTTTGACAGCGCGCTCTTCAGGACTCGCTCCAGCGCTTCCTCGTTCGTCCCCTTGCGACAGCCGATGCCGGCAGTAATTACGCGGGGCACTATCTGGGGTTTCGCCCCGACCAGCTTCTGTATTGCCCGCGGCGAGATGATTATATCCGCGTCTCCCTGGGACTCAGCCGGTTCGTAACCGTAGGGCAGGGGCATATCTATGCCGAAATCCCGCAGTATTGGATCCACCCACGCGGTTATTCCGCCCGTCTCCTTGAACTTAGCGATGACGGACGTGAGGCGCGCCTTCAGAAGGATGTCGTAACCCCTTCGCGAGGCCCAGAGATCCGGAGCGATGAAGCCGGCCCTGTCGCTCGACGTGGTCGGCACGTAAAGCGCCCCCCTGTGAGCCAGTATCTGGGCACATTCCCTCGCGAGATCCGTGGCGAGCCCTATATGTCCCGAGACTACGGGCAGACAGACGCCGCCGTCCTCGCTGACGACCACGACGGCCGGATCCGACGACTTGTCCTCCAGAAGAGAGGCGATGGAGCGCACAGCGATCGCGAGCGCCCCTATGAATATGAACGCTCCGGCGTCGCTCCACCTCGAAGCGAACGCTTTCCCGGTGCCCCCCTCGGGGATAGGAACGTCAATCGCGCCCAGCGATTCGAGGAGCTCGGACGCGGTTTCGCTTCCGCCGGAATAGTGGAGCGCGTATATCTCTTTGTCGGTATGAAAGCGAATCATGCTCTCGCTCCCTGGAATTCGGAGCTGTAGAGAAAGCTGCGCGACGACGGATCCCGAGCGAGGCAGTCTCCCACAACTATGAGGGCGTGATTGTGTATTCCCGACTCCCTCATGGAGCGGGGCAAATCCTCGAGCGTCGTGACGCGCGCGCGCTCGTCGCTCCACGTCGCCCTGTATATCCAGGCAGCCGGAGTGTCGCGCCGCATCCCGGCCGCGATGCATTTTTCGGCCACGGCCTCCGCCATTCCGGCGGACAGGAAGACCACGAGCGATGCCCCATGAGAGGCCAGCCGCTCGATATCCTCGAGCTCCGGAACCGGAGTCCGGCCGGAGACGCGAGTGCAGATGAGCGTCTGGGTTCCGTCCGGCACCGTGTACTCTATACCGAGCCTCGACGCGGCCGCCTGAAGGCTCGATACGCCCGGCACGATCTCGAATCCGACTCCGCCCGAGGACAGAGCCGCGATCTGTTCCGATATGGCCCCGTAAAGGCTGGGGTCTCCGGTATGCAGCCTCACCACCGATTTTCCGGCCAAAGCCGCCTTTGTCATGACGTCCGTCTGCTCCTCGAGCGTCATATCTATGGAATTCAATTTTTCGCAGTCGTCGCGGCAGATGGAGAGCACGCTTTCGTTGACGAGGCTGCCGGCGTAGACGACCACGTCGGCGCCGGCCAACAGGCGCGAGCCCTTCACCGTCATGAGCTCAGGATCGCCTGGGCCTGCTCCTACTATATAAACTCTTGGACGGGCGTCCATACTATCTATCCCCCCATATAATGTCGACCGGGTTGTTCCCGAGCGGCAGCCAGTCCGAACCGAACCGGGCCCCTACGGACGAGTGCATCCGCCAGAAACCGACGCCAAGCCCCAGAACCTCCAGATACGCCAGAGCTCTCGCCGTCGAGCGCGGCGTGATGGACGTGAGCACAAGCCTGCTCCCAGCCTCCATCCTGTCGACGCTCGTTCCCATTATCGCTTCGAGTTCCTCTCCGTGTCCGCCGATGAACACCGTCCCGAACACCCCTATCGGTATGGATTTTGGCGCTTTTCCCTCTATCAGCTCGACCCTGTCCATATATCCGGCGCGTTCGAGATTGCGCCTCGTCAAGTCCGCGGCGGAGGAGGAAATTTCGATGCTCGTGACGCGGCCTTCGCTCCCGACAGCGCGAGCGAGCTCGACCGTCATGGCCCCGCTTCCGCTTCCGATCTCCAGCGCCCGCGTTCCCTCTAGCGGCGACAGAACGGACATCAGCACCGCCCTCGTGACGCATTTCGTCATGGGGACTCGTTCGGCCCGCTCAAACCATTCGTCCGCGATAACGCCCCTTCCGTTTACGGATATATCGCTCTCAGCCATGCTCCGTACCCCCTCCGTCACTATCTGCCGTTATATCCTCTCCAGCCAGAGCAGAGAGAGTCTTCCCCTGTATGGATCGGGGGCGAGCTCCCTCAGGCTGTTTGCTTCAAATATGCGCTCGTCCGGCAGTCCAAGATCCCAGCCGAGGGCGGCCCACGCGTTTCCAAGTTCCTCGTCCGCCGCGAGCCGTTTCATCTGAGGCTCGACGTCCTCCGGAACGCCGAAAAGCACCACAAGCGCGGATGAGGCGCGCAGACGGGACGCGAGCTCGCCCACGGGCAGATCGCTTCTGCCGTGCATCGTCACGCTCGACGCCCCTGCCCACGAACGGCATATTCTGGCGGACATGAGCTGTATCGACGATATGCCCGGCACTATCCTGACGCGCTCCCTGCCATATGTCGACGTCACCCTTTTGGCAAGGCTGTAAAAACCGGGGTCGCCCGATACGAGCAGCGTGACATCGCCGCCGGACTCCCTCTGGAGCGCTTCGGCAACGGCGCCGGCCATTCCGGAGGCCGGAAGCTCAACCCTGCGGGCTTCGCGGGGCAAATCCACAGCGTCCAGGACGCGGGCTCCGCCTATTATCACACGGGAGGAGGCTATAGCTGACGCTGCCTCCGGGGTCATATATTCTCTAGTTCCCGGTCCGGCGCCCACTATCGTTATCATTGCGTCGACTCGGCGTTTTTTTTGATTTCCGCGATCAGCTCATCGAGGTTGTCGGTGCGCGCAAGCTCCCTGTCGGGGAGCGAGAACGTCAGGCACGCGCCGTCCGATATGCCGGTCGCGGCTGTGAGGGCAGTCTTGACTATTCTGTCCACGAGCTCCCTGAGAGCGGCGTTTCCCCACTCGGTGCGCGCGATTCTCGTCGCCATCTCGTCGGCCATCGAGCTGTCGAGTATCTCCCTTACGTCGTCGCTCGTCGCGCCGTGGAGGGCCGAATAGGCGGCTATCGCCTCCAGCCTGCCGTCGCTCCTCATGCTGTGCGTGTCGAGCGATCCGGCCGACAGTTTGGCGAATTTACCCACCTGACCTATCATTATCAGCTTCTCGAAACCGGAGTTGCCGACCATTGCCAGCGACTCCCCGACGAAGTTGCTGATGTTCACTATCATTTTCTCGGGTATTCCGATGAGTATGGCCATCCTGCGCCCGTAGTTGCCGGGCACGAGGCAGACTATATTGGCGCCGGACGCCTTGAGGACGGAGAGCTCCGTCTTTATCGTTCCGATTATGGCGTCCGAGCTCATGGGGGAGACGATGCCGGTGGTGCCCAGTATCGACAGCCCGCCTATGATGCCGAGCCGCGGGTTGTACGTCTGTTTCGCCAGCTCCTCGCCGCCAGGAATGGATATCGTCACCCTGGCGCCCATCCCCTGAGGCAGCTCGAGCCCGAGCGATTTGCGGATGAGGGCCATCGGTCCCGGGTTGATGGCGGCTTTGCCCGGAGGAACCAGCAGGCCGGGCTTTGTGACGACGCCGACGCCAAGCCCCCCGAGTATTGTGATGCCGCTTTCATCGGACGGCTTCACGTCGGCCACGATCACCGCGCCATGCGTTATGTCCGGATCGTCCCCGGCATCCTTCGTGACCCACGCCTCAGCCCCATCCTCGGTTCTGCGGCACCCCGTTATGGGGATGACTATATCCCTGCCGCCGGGCAAATTGAGCGTGACGGCGCCGCAGTTTCTGTCAAAGAGAAAACGCGCCGCAGAGACGGCCGCGGCGGCGGCCGCGCTTCCGGTCGTAAAACCGCTCATCATTCCGACGCCTTTCGTAAGGCTCATCGCTCAACACCCCCGGCCGTAACGCGTTCCCTGATGGAACGCAGGACTTCATTTCCCATACGCAGCAAGGACGGACGTGAAACATCCGCCTCGGGGACGTCGAAAACCATGCCGTTTCGTACGGCCTCGAGGCCGGCAAATCTCGTGTCATTCATAAAATCGACGGCACGAACCGTGTTCATCGCGCCCTGCTGCAACAGTATAACGTCTATATCATCGTTCGCGGCGATCGTCCGCTCCGCGCCGAATGCCGCGATAACGCTCCCCGAAGCGGCCGGAGGGGCGCTTCGCGCCACATTGCGGAAACCTGAGGCCGCAAGGACATGCGCCGCCCACGAATCAGGCGTGCATGTGGACATCGTTCGTCCGTTCGTCACCAAAAGCGCGCCCGGAGCTTCTTCGAGCTCGGAGCGCTCCGACGAACGAATCAGGCGGAGGGCCTCCTGCCCGGGCTCGCTGTCCAACCCGGTCAGGGCCGCCATGCGGTCTATATACTCCGGAAACTCATCCCACGAAGGCGGGTCGAGCGCCACAACGACGACTCCGAACGACCTGAGGGCGGAGTAAAGCGACTCGGAAGCGCGAACGAGCATAGGCCTGGTCAGGATCAGATCCGGCGACAAGGCCACGATCTGCTCTATGCCGGGGCGAGCTCCCAGAACCGCGACGGAATTGCCCGCGCCATCGTCCGAACGCCCAACCGCCACCACAAAATCTCCGGCGCCCATCGCCGCGAGATTTTCCGTGTGACCCGCGTACAAAGAAATGATTCTCCTCGCGGGAAACCCCACGACAATGTCCGCGCCGACGTCGTCCCTTAAATACACCGGATATTCCCTCGCAAAACAAACTGAAGGAGAACACAACATCAACATCGAAACAATTGTAATCAGTATAAACCCTAAAAGAGTTCCTCGCCACTTGATAGAATATTTTAATATCATTAATAAATCCAACGGTAAACCTCCAAAGTTATGCCCATTTGGTGGACAACTTTGTGGAAAAAAGCCCACATGCTAGGCAACTTCCGCTAGTGATGATTGTTGATAACTCACTTTAAAATAGTTTAAAAAATAGGCGGAGGCGGCGATAAAAACCTCCTCCGCCCGCTCTGTTAGCGCGTTAAGGAGCTGCGCGCCTCCCTCAGTTTGTCGAGGATCAAGTTTTGCACATATTTATTCTGGCCGAGACCGGAAAGAATCGGAGTCACTTTCAACCCCTTGGATTCGAGCATCGATTTCCACGAATCCTCATCGCTCCCCGCGATATCGTTGTGGGCGTGGTCTCCGGCCACGAGCATCAGGGGAGCGAGCGTCACGCGGCGCGCGCCGCTCGCCTTTAGGCGGGGGTATACGTCGTCATACGCCGGGATGCCCTCGATGGTGCCTATGAAGAAATTGGGGTTTTTGCGCCACAACGCCATCTGAAGGGCGCTGTACGCCGAATCGGCGAAGTGATGCGTACCGTGTCCAACGAGGACGACCGCTTCTCCCTTGCCCTCTTTTTCGTATGTCGCCGTTATGGCGTCCGCCATGCGCTCGAAATCGCCGGGCGCCGCCATCAGGGGATCCGACAGCGCGATGCTCCTGAAACCGGCCTTCGGGGCATTTTCGCCTATCATTCTAAATCCGTCCACGACGGCTTTCAGATCGTCGTACTCCGCTCCCGGTATCATATGGGTGGAAAGCACGGCGACGTCGGTGTAACCCTCGAACGCGAGACGCGATAACGCGACGGCAGGCTCGTCGATGATTTTGTTCTGTTCCCGCGCCAGCTTGCGCATGATGATGCGCGATGTATAGGATGCGCGCACCTCCACGCCCGGATTGGCGGCCTTTACCGCCTCCGTCACGGCCGATATGGCCTCTTCCCCCTCCGGCACGGACGTGCCGAACGCCACGATCAGTATCGCCTCTTTGGCGTTCGTAACCGGTTCCCGTGTCGGCAAGGCCTCACACGCGAACGACGCCATCAATACCGCCACCCACGCCAAAATCAGCGCGCGCGTATACTTTTTCAGCTTCAACAGTAACTCCTCCTTCGAATGTTGGAATTGAGCCGGTCACAATTCACACCATCCGCAGAAGAGCGTTCACGCAGGCGGCAGCCAGTCCCGAACCACCGCGCGGCCCCCGCGTCAGTATCGACGGTATGCCGCTTTCGGCGAGGAGCGCCTTGCTTTCCGCCGCACCGACGAACCCGACCGGCATGCCCACTACGAAATCCACGCGAGCTCCGTCGCGGACGCGCTCGAGAAGACGGAAAAGAGCCGTCGGGGCGTTGCCGAACGCGAATATGCGCACCCCTTCGTCTATCGCCTTGTCGACGGAAGCCATGGCTCTCGTCATGCCTCCCCGCTGTGCCGCGTCGCGCACATCGTCGTCGTGGATGTAGGAAACCGGTTTCAAGTTCAAGCGCTCACACTCCCTGCGCGAGATGCCCGACCTGAGCATCTCGACGTCGCAGAATATTACGCCCCCTCGGGACAGCGCGCCGCGTGCCGACGCAACCGCGTCGTTTCTCGCCTCCAATAGATTGGCGAGCGAAAAATCCGCCCCGGCGTGCACGACCCGAATCGCTATGTCGATCAGCGACTCGTCCACCGCGTAGCACCCAAGCGTCTCCCTGATTATGTCGAAGCTGCGCTCCTCTATATTCGAAGGTCCGCGCTCATAATATCCACCAACTTCGCTCACAGTACATCCCTCCTTCGGCGAAAAAAACGCGCCTCATTGAAAATCTCAACGAGGCGCTCTTGTGGCGGATCACAGTGACATAATCCACATCGGCCTCGCCCGCCCGCGCGGGCACAATACCGCTATACGTGGCGTCGTGCCGGTCTCCTGGCTCCCCATCATCCTATCGCCGCGCCTTCCCTGGGATTTTCATCAAATCCCAAGTGGCGTAATGCGGTTTCGTCCGGGGGTACAGTGGCGGGGCCGCTCCGATTATTTCAGATTCCCAATGCTCGGCGCCGGTATGAATATAACGCATTATACCGCAAATATCGCCCTATTGTATATTATTGTATATAAGATTCCTCCAGCGCGTGAATGAGCCGGCTCAGCAATCCGTTCACCGGAACCGGCGTCCCGTGACGGCGACCCAGCTCGACAACGGTATCCCCGAATATGCCGACCTCCGTCCTCCGCGTCGCCTCGACGTCCTGGAGCATCGACGTCTTGCCGTCGGGGGAGAGCCTGTCGAGCCGGGCGAGCCCGTCCGAGATGTCGTCCGCCGTGAGGTTCACGCCTTCGCGCGACGCGACCATGACGACCTCCTCCATGGCGGACGTCGCTATCTCCCTGGCCGCGCCATGGCGTTGGAACTCTCCATAAGGAACCCTGAGCACAGCCGACGTCTGGTTAGCCCCGACGTTCAGCATGAATTTCTTCCACAATGCCCACTTCATGTCGGGCAGTATCTCGTATGGCACATGTGCCGAATCGAAAAAACCGCGAACGAGGCGAACGTTGCGCGAATATTCGCCCTCTTTGTTCACCGCCTCCCCAAACTGGATGACCCCGAGGGTCGAGCTGACGGTGCCGTCCCCGGTGCGCGTCGCGTCGAGCCCCATGACGAGCGCATAGAGAACGCGTTCGGCGCCGAACGCGTCAATGAGGTCGCGCTCGCTCGATATGCCGTTCAAGAGAGATATGATCACCGTCTGTGGTCCTATCTGGGATCTCGCGTCGGCAATGGCCTGCCGCAGATGGTGATATTTGACGGCAAAGAGCGCCAGGTCGGCCGGGCGATCCGAGGCGCCCGGTTCGTATATTGGAAAATGACGCGTCACCCCATTTACAAAGACGCCGTTTTTTCTGTAGCGTTCCGCCCGTTCGCCTGAGGCGATCACCCGAATGGAATCCATCGGGATATATTCCGACATCCGAGCGAGATAGACGCTTCCTACCGCTCCAAGCCCGGCCAAAGCGACAGTTTCGATCCTGTCCATAAGATCACCTCCCCTCGCCGCGAATTACTCGCGTATTAACCCATCCAGTTTACATACTCCAGCCCGGAGATTCTCGTAAAATGTTTCGTGTTGCGCGTCACAAGCGTATATCCGCCGATTACGCAAAAAGCGGCGATAAAAAGATCGGCGTCTTCCAATACGTTTCCTGCTTTGCGAAGATTGGCATACATGCGGGCCGCTTCATTCCACATGGCGATTTCCATTTCCCCGACCACAAGCTCGAGACATAATTCCTTAAAAAGTTTCATCCGATTGCCCGCGTCAATCGCCAATAATCCGCGCCTGATTTCGTAATACACAATCGGCGGAATGATACATACGTTACCTTTATCAGTTTCCTCCATGAACGCCCGGTATATTTGAACATCCCTTTTCAGAAGCCCGGAGACGATATTTGTATCCAGAGCGAATATTGTCATAAATCAAGCTCCCGCGTTATATTCACTCGTTTGCTCATAATCTCGTCGAATTCCGGAGGCAGAGGTCCGCAATCGCTCAGGCCCTCCCAGAATTTCTCGAGAGCTTTTTTTTGTCCGGAGGAACGGTTGCGGAAATCGCCCCGCGGCAAAGCGGCATCAGCCGCTATTTCAAAAGGCAGTTTCTTGGCGCGGATGACGGCTTTTGCAAAAAGATTGACGGCAACCGACGCGTTCATGCCGACCTCATCGCAAAAAGCGTCAAACTGTCTTTTGACATTTTCGTCCATGCGGACGCTCAAAGTTGTCTGTGCCATAAAATCACCTTCTATAATATATTGTATGAATAATGTAGAATAATTTTCATACATTGTCAAAATTATTTTGCGCGAAAAATTATAAATAAAAGGAGAGTTGCCGCGAACTCCCGAGGGAGATATGTCGCACTCCCGCAGGAGGGTGAATTTTTTACTCCGTTTTTTTTATCGCGCCTGATATTTGAACGAGAAGGTTTGCCGCGAATATGAGGGCGCATCCGAAGAGCTCTTTCGCGGACAGCAGCTCATGGAGCAGCATCCAGCCCATCATCACGGCGAACACGGATTCGAGGCTCATTATGAGGGACGCCGCGACGGGACTCACGTCGCGCTGCCCGAATATCTGAAGCGTAAAGGCCACGCCGCTCGATAAGACCCCGGTATAGAGGATCGACGCCCATGCCGA
>JAITOL010000055.1 GCA_031289955.1 Synergistaceae bacterium | reverse complement strand
AGGGGGTTGGGCAGGTGGAGGTGGCCGGGGGGCGCGACCGTGAGATCCAGGTTATTTTAAACCCGGTCGCGCTCCGCGAATATAAAATATCCTACCAGGACGTATGCGCGTGGATAGCGGGCAACTCCGCGACAACCCCGTCTGGTTACATCACCCAGCGGGACGACCGCGTATCTCTGCGCATGATAGGGGCGTTCGAGGATATAAACGATCTGGCGGAGACTCCGATTCCGACCGGCGATGGGCAGGCCGCAGCCCTTTCCCTGATAGGGGAGGTTGCGGACGGTTTTTCCGATCCGGAGTCCGTCGCGCGGGCCGACGGCAAAGAGGTAATACAGTTGTCGGTCAGCGGGAGGGCGAACGCGGACATAGTCAAAGCCGGCGCGGAGATAAAACGGACGATCGACAGGCTGACGTCGGAGACGCCGGAACTCAGCGTCGCCTATACATCCGACGACACAGGTTTTGTGCAAAGCGCGGTAAAAAACGTGATATGGGGGACATGTATCGGCATAGCCCTGACAGTCCTGGTTATCTACCTCTTTCTGGGGCAGCTGTCCTCCACGTTTATCATTGCGGCGGCCATGCCTGTGGCATTCGTGTCGACTTTCTTTCCGATATGGCTGCACGGATTTTCGCTCAACCTGATGACACCGCTGGGGCTTGGGTTATCGATGGGCGTGCTGGTCGACAATGCCATACTCGTGCTTGAGAATATATACCGCTTCAGAGATATGGGGCATGACCCATACGAGGCGGCGGAGCTGGGAACCGCCGAGATATCCACCTCCGTTCTGGCGGGCGTGTTGACCAACCTTGGAGTTTTTTTGCCGGTGGCGATGATATCCGGCACACCCGGGCAGTTTTTGAAACCCTTCGCGATCACCATACTGTACGCCGCAGTATTTTCCCTGTGGGTGACAATGTCCGTCATACCTTCGATGGCGGCCCGATTGATCTCCAAATCGCGGGATATCCCACGGGTCGGGAGAATCCTTACCGGCTGGTGGATTTGGCTCTACGACGGATTCCATGACATTTTCCTGTGGACGCTGCGCAAAACCCTCCGCCACCCGGTCATCACCCTGATTTTCTTCGGCGCTCTCGCCGCCGGGGCGTTCAAACTGGGTTCAGGGCTGTCTATGGATAGTATGCCGTTCTCGGATAACGGCAGTATCGCGATATCCATTTCGCTCTCGAATAATGTCTCTCTCGAAGCGACGACAGCCAGGACGATAGATGTGGAAAATTTCATAGCCTCGCTTCCGGAGGCCGCCTTCATAGAACACGTCGTCTCGACGATAGGGGCTACCGAAATAGATCAGTCGTTCTACAAATCCACAATATCCGTGTACATGAAAGATCTGCCGGATCGCCCCGGGACGAACGAGGTGGCCGACGTCATCCGCGATTATCTGGCGACGCAAAGCGGCGTCGAGTATGCGGTCGTCGTATCGCCCTCCATGTTCAACGACGATCCGATAGAGATTCAAATCAAGGGGGAAGAATTTCCTGTCCTCATGGAAATAGCCGAGGTGATCCGAGCCTCCGCCGCCGTGATTCCCGGCGTCACAAGCCTGTCGTTCTCGACCGAGCTGGATAAACCGGAACTTAGGATACTGCCGGTGCGCTGGAGGCTCGCCCAGCTCGAAATGGATATCGAAACCCTGGCGCGGGTAACCAGGGGCTACTTGAACGGTTTGGTCGCGGGCAAGTTTCGCTCCGGCGGCGGCGAGTACGACATAAAGGTTCGTCTGGACGCGCGTATGGCCGGCGACATCTACTCCATAGGCCAATTGCCGATCACCACTAAGTTTGGGGTCGTCCCTCTCGACGAGCTGGCGAACGTGAAGTGGGGCGACGCCCCGACGGAGGTGCGGAGAATAGAGAGGGAACGAGCCCTGGTAATCGTCGGCAACATACAGGACGTCCCAATGGGCGACGTGCTGACGAGGATACAGGGAATATTGAACGATATGGAGCTCCCGCCCGGATACAGCGTACATCTCGGGGGCGAAGCGGAGGATATCGACGATAGTTCCGACGTGATGGGAACAGCGATAATCTTGGCGATCATCATAACGTTTCTCGTGATAGCGTCCATTCTGGAGTCGCCGGCGCTGGCGCTGATAATACTATTTTCGGTTCCCATGTCGGCGATAGGCGTAGTTCCGCTGATGATGGCAACCGGGGCGAATGTGTCCATTTTTGTGATGATCGGGATGGTGATGCTGGTGGGTCTTGTCGTGAACAACGCCATCATAGTCGTCGACTATGCGGAAATGATCCGCCGCGAGGGGGCGCGTCCGGACGAGGCTATATTGCGCGCCTGCGAGATCCGCTTCAAATCGATAGTGATGGGCGTATGCACGTCGATAGTGTCTTTTATGCCGCTCGCAATGGCGACGGGCCAGGGATCGGAGTTCCGCTGGCCGATAGCGGTGGTGGCTATCGGAGGCCTGATTGCTGGCGGCCTGCTGGCGCTGCTCGCCATCCCCGCCGCTTACAACATTTATTGGTCCATCAGAAGAAGGATAATGATGAAACGTCTGATCCCGCTGGCAATAATACTCATGATGTTCGCCGGACGCGCTGAAGCCGAGGCGCCAGTGTCCCTGGACGAATTTTTGAACATGGTGCGGGCCGGCAACGACATGCTGTCCGGCGAGGCGAAACTGGTCGAATCCGCCCTGTACTCCGCGCTTGCCACAAGCGCGCGCCATAAGGCGTCGCTCGGAGCGTCCGCGACGGCGGGTTATCTGTCGGGGCAGGAGGGGTCGCCTGGCAGGGAGTCCGATATAAGCGAGGCCTCCGTGAGCGTCGGCCTGACGCAGGCGATAGACATATCCGGGAAATTCAGCCGCGAGGATCGCCGCGCGGTTTTAAACTACGGGGCGCGGCGCGAAGAGTTGGCTCAAATGAAGAACGAACTGCTGGCCGACGCTGAGGAGCGTTACTGGTCGGCTGTCATTGCGGCCGAAAACGTCGCTTTGCAGCGCGACGTGCTGAGACAGCGAACCGAAAACAGGCGGATCACGGAGGAAAAATACAGACATAAACTCGTCCCCAGGCTGGACGTGCTGCGGGCCGACTCGCTCGTGGCGGACGCGGAGTCGTCCGTTGCGGAGGCGAAAGCCGAACGGCTCAATATACTGGCGTCGATGGCTCAGATGACGGGCGGCGCGGCGGTCGAGCCGCGGGCTATTTCCCTTTCCCCGCCGGAGCTTGAAACTGAGATTGGCGACGCGGTCGATCCCGAACGCCGCCCTGACGTAAGGGCCGCGAGGTTTGCCATCGAGATTGCCGATGTGGAAAAACAACTGGCCGCGCGCGGCATGTCCCCGACGATGGACGCGTCGGTCAACTGTGTGGTCTTTTCCGACCCGTCCGCCTCCAGTTCTCCACAGATGGGGGAGTTTATGATATCGATCCGCATTGACGCGCGCATGTCGGACAACGGCACAAAATATGAGACGATGAGCGCGGAGATGGCGCGTCAGGCGGCGGAGTCCTCGATGAAGCATATTCTGGACACCGCGAACATGGAGCTCGTCACCGCTAAAAACAACTGGAACAGGGCGAGCGCGATGGAGCGGAGCGGAAAAAATGAGGTCTCAACGTCAAACGAGGAGCTGCGCATCACCGAGTTGATGTATCGCGAGGGCATGGGCGCACAAATAGACCTCATCAACGCGCAGACGGAAAATCAAAAAGTGCGGACGAATTATCTGAGAGCCGTAAAAGAGATGTACGACGCCATGATCCGGATTCGCCGCGCAACGGGCGGCTACGCCGTTTATTAGCAAATATCAACCCTCCAGCAGCCACTCGGCCAGCGTTCGCATCGTGTCGCCTATGTTCACCGGTTTCGCCAGATGGGCGTTCATGCCGGCTTCTCGCACGCGTTCCACGTCCTCGCGGTATACGTTCGCGGTCATCGCTATTATCGGGACGGATTTCGCGTCCGGGCGATCCATCTCTCTTATCGCGCGGGCGGCTTCGTATCCGTTCATGTTGGGCATCTGGATGTCCATGAATATCAGATCGTAATAATCCGTCTCTGAGGCGGAGAACATTTCTACCGCTATTTGGCCGTCCTCGGCCTCGTCTATCTCGGCGTGGGTGTCCTCCAAAAGATCCATCAGGATCACCCGGTTTATCTCGATATCCTCAACCAGCAGAAGTCGTTTTCCTCTGAGCTCCAGGAGGGGCAGATCGCCCTCTTCGCTCGATTTATGGAGGCTCTCGGTGGTCTCCATTTCGAGGGTGAAATAAAACTTCGATCCCTCTCCCAGGCGGCTTTCGACCGTTATATCCCCGCCCATCATGCGAACCAGGTTCCTGCTTATCGCAAGTCCCAGGCCCGTGCCGCCGAAACGCACTGATATGCTGGCGTCGGCCTGTTCGAAGGCGTTGAACACCGAAGACGCCTGCTCGGGGCTCATTCCTATGCCGTTGTCCTCCACGCTGAAAGTGACCGAAACGCGAGACGAGCTTTCTCCCGCCATTTCCGTACGTAAATCTATCCGTCCGCCCGTCGCGGTGAACTTGACGGCGTTGCCCAGCAAATTTATCAACACCTGTTTGAGCCTCAGCTTATCCCCTTTGACGGCGCAATCCGGTATATCCTCGCAGTTGGTCTCAAATGCTATCTCCTTCTCGGCGGCTCGGGAGGTTATGATGGCGCCAACCTCCCTCATCGCGGAACGCAGGTTGAAATCCTCCATTTGCAGCGCGAATTTGCCGGATTCTATCTTCGACATGTCCAGCACATCGTTCAATATGCCGAGCAGGTGTGACGACGCCGCGTCGATCTCGAACAGCGCCTCTTTGGTTTTTTCCGGTGATTTGGATTTTTTCGCTATGGCGGTCATGCCTATGATCGCGTTCATCGGCGTGCGTATCTCGTGGCTCATGCGAGCCAAAAATTCGCCCTTGGCCTGAGACGCCACCCGCGCGGCCTCCGTCTGCTTCGCAAGTTCGCCGGTGCGCTCCAGCACTATGCGCTCGAGCCGCTTGCCCTCCTGATGGCGTCGGCGGAGCATGACGTAGGACATGGCGAACAGGCAGAGGCTCAGCGCGGACGCGCCTATGAGCCATGGGCGCTGCGACCTCGCGAGTTTGCCCCGATAGTCGAAGGTTTTTCGCGTCCATCTGTCGGATATGCTCTCGAGGTCTATGACGCGCATCGCTTTGCTTATCACCGACCGGAGGACGGATTCGTCGATGTTGAAACCGAACGTGGAATCGTAAGAGCGCTTGAATATCAGATTTGCCTTGAAACCAGGGCGTTCGAGATAATTCGTCATGCTCAAAAGAAGGTTGCGCGACGCCATGAGAAGTTCGATATCGCCGCGCGTGAGAGCGTCGAACGCGGCGTTCGTGTTGGGGAATTTTACCGTGTTCGTATGCTTGGGGAACCATTCGCGGAACATTTCCTCATAAGCCGTGTCATCGATCAGCCCTATCCTGGAGAAAAGAACCTCGTTTATATTTATATCCTTGAACTCTGTTTTGGACAGCATGGCGTAATAATCGGACTGATACGGCAGATCCGCCCACAAAAAACGTCCATCGCGCTCGCGCGACCTTATCATCTCCGTCACCAGCGCCGCCTGTCCCCCTTCGAGCATCGACATCAATTCGGGCCATTCGACCGGCCCTTCGTTGGCGCTCTCGAAGTTGAGCCCGGAAAGATTCTCGATTTCACGCAGGACGTCCACCGCTATGCCCTGCCACTCCAGTTCCTGCTCGTTGTAAAAACTTATCGGATAATTATCGTACTCAGCGGCTATCGGGATGCGGCGTCCTGGCCCCGCGTGTTCCCGGATATAGCTCGTTTCCTCCGGGGACAGTCGCGTCAAAAACTTATGGCGCATATATTGGCCGCGCCCAATGTTGTAAAGCTGGGTGAGATGACGCAGCGCGCCGTCTTCCAACGCTTTTTGCGCTATATCGATTATGGGTTTGAGTTCGGGGTTCTGGGTGGCGAGAGCGACTTCGCTGTAAACGAGCGGGAAAAAATCGTCCGCAGTAACGTCGCCGTACGCGTCGAACGCCGCTTCGGCTATACCCTCCTCGAAGAAGGCGTCGGCGTCGCCGGCTTTCAGCATCCGATAGGCGGAATCGTAGTCGTCGACGAACGCCGCCTCGAAATCTCCGCCCAAAAGAGGAGCTATCACCCCGTAGGTCGTCGCGCCGTCCAAAAATATATAACGCGGAACGTGTTCGCTCTCCACCTTGAATATCGTTTCGTCTCGGGTTATGCGCATGTATTTGATCGAACGCTCCGCGATGGCGTCGGTCATCAGATATACCTTCAGACGTTCGGGCGTGGGGGTGAGTTCCCCTGAAAAATCTATCGCGCGCGATTCGAGGCCGGCGACCAGGTCTCCCCATTCGTAAATGCGGGGCTCGAACTCGACGTCGAATATTGCGGAAAGCCATTCGCAAAACAGCGCGGCGTATCCATGTATCTTTCCGTCAGCGTCTAAAAACGCCTCGGTGCTGAGGTTGGAGGCATAAATAAATTTGTCCCGTTTTGCGCGCAGCGCCTCCACGGCTTCTATTTCCTCGAGCGTGACGCCCGGGATATCACGGTATGAAGCATACGCAGTCGCGTACGCCGGAGACGCTTCCCCTTCCCGGCGCGCGCAGAACAACAATATCAGGACGACCAGCGGAACGCGTATTCTCTTGAGCGCGGTCAGGATGCGCATAATTATTTCATACCGCCTTCTCTCAAAAAAAGAATCTTTTAACAATATAACAGATTTTGAGATATAAAAAAAGCGGCGAGTATTATCGCGCGTCGTTTACATGGCGTGAAAGTCTGCTAAAATATTTACAGAACTTAAATAGTGCTAATAGTATCCGTAAAATAAAGCGAGTCGTCGAACAATTTTCAACCCTGCAAACCAAAGATGGAAAGGGGGCGTGAGAATAGTGGTTTTTACTGATGTAATCAATACCGCTGCGGACATAATTTTCCAGCCAGCCAGCCAGCCAGCCAGCCAGCCAGCCAGCCAGCCAGCCAGCCAGCCAGCCAGCCAGCCATGTCATAACCCAGCCCAGTTAAAATTCCGCCTCGCGCTTTGCGCGGGTATCGCGCGTTCCTGCTCGGATGTATTGGCGTGATACGCCCCGCGCGCCTTATCCGCTCGCCAATATCGACCGAACCGCGCCCAATCGTTTCAACAGCCTGTAACTCTCCTCATCCTCCCTAGTTTATGTTTACGGGGAGATTATGCCGCATGGGGATCATTTGGCTCATCTTTATTTTAAACAATTTGTTTCACAAGGAGGAAATAACAGTTGAGTATGAAAATTTTCACGCGCAAAAAGATATCGGTTCTTGTCCTGTTTCTCGCCCTGCTTGCCGGGTCGTTCGCCG
>JAITOL010000033.1 GCA_031289955.1 Synergistaceae bacterium | reverse complement strand
TGAAAAGAGTGATGTGAATGAATACGGAGGATGAGAGGGTTTTAAGCTGCGCGAACTGCGCGGTCGGCAACTGCGCGAAGCTCGATAAAAGTTTTCCAGCGTTCTGTCCAACGGCGGGGTTGGGCGAGGGAGACGCGCAGAGCAGCCTCGACCGTTACCTCGAGAGCCCGGAGGATCGCAGGATGTCCATTACCGCCGCCAGAGTCGAGAGCGATTACTACTGCGCGGCGACTCGCGCCGAAGAGGTGCTGTTGTTCGCCAAGAGAATGGAATATAAAAAGGTCGGGGTCGCGACGTGCTACGGGTTGCTCGCCGAGTGCAACGTGTTTGCGAAGGCGGCTCGCGCGTATGGGGTTAATTTATATGGCGTCGCCTGCAAGGTCGGGTCGATCGACAAGACGGCGATAGGCCTCGACGATGCTGAAAAACTGACCCCCGGCACGCACGAATCCATGTGCAACCCTATATTGCAGGCCGAACTGCTGAACAGGGAGGAAACGGACTTCAACGTGATTATAGGCCTTTGCGTGGGGCACGACAGTCTTTTCATAAAGCACTCGAAAGCGCCTGTGACGTATCTCATCGTCAAAGACCGCGTGCTCTGCCACAATCCTGTGGCCGCGCTTTACACCGCGAACAGTTACTATAACAGGCTGTTCAAGCCGGAGTCCCTCGTGCCGCGAAAAATACGCAAGACGCGAAAAAAATGAGGCTGTTTTATTACCTCATGGCCGCTGCGGCGAGGAATGATCGCCGTCGCGGTCAAGTCTATGTCCTTCGCGGCTTTTTGTGCGTCTTACCGGGGTTTTTCGCTCTATGCCGAGACGCTGTATAAGGCCGTCCTGTAAAATTTGCGAATAGTTCAATTTTGCGGATTTCGCCTCTATCTCCAGCCATCTGGGGACGGTAACGGCCTTTGTCACGGCTTTATTATTCATGCGCTCTCTAAACGGGGGCATATAAGCATCGATCAGTACGATCACCTGTTCCTGCCCGGGGCGAAGATTTTTCGCGGCGGACGGTTCCGGAATATCTTCTTCGTCCTCCTCCATGCCCCAGAGATGGAGTGTCAGGGCTTCCCGCGCCATGCGCAGGGCGTCCGCCTCATCGTTCCCCTGCGAAACGCAGCCGTTCAGATCGGGAAACACGACGCCGATAGATTTGTTCGGGTAGTAACAAAATAGCGCTGGAAAGATATATCTGTCTTTCAACGGCCTCAACTCCTTTTTAAAACTGTATTCCAGTTTGCCTGCTGATACTTGCGAGTTCGTGTTTCCCAAGATCCTTTTTAGGGTGGCAGACAGTCGCTCTTCCCTTTATGGTCGGATGTTTGAATTGGTGGTGATCTCCAACAACATTTACCAAAAACCATCCATGATATTTCAAAATTTTAATTACCTCTCTCGAAGAATAGCTTTTATTCAATAATGTCACCGCCAGCAGCCAAATATTAACATATATTATTATATATGTCTTTGTGCTGGTTTTATTGATTCCTTTTACTCTTGTTTATAGGGCAAAACGTAGCGCGGACCGGGTTCATGCGTCGGTCCGCGCTACGTTCGCGTCAGATATTGCGGCTGCCTGGTTTTGCTGTAGGTATTCCCTTTTTGCAGAGAGGGCAGGCGTCGGAGTCCCATGATTTTATGTCCAAAGGTACGAGCGAGCGGAACGTCACGCCGAAATCGACGGCGCCGTTCGAGCGGTCGACGACGGATCCTACGCCGGCTATTTCCGCGCCCATCCCGCGCAGCAGCTCGACAACCTCTTTTGCCGAGCCTCCGGTCGTTACGACGTCCTCGACGACGAGCACCCGCTCGCCTGGTTCGACCTTGAAGCCCCGGCGCAGCGTCATGACCCCGTTCTCGCGCTCGGCGAAAATATTTCTCACCCCGAGCGCGCGGGCGACCTCGTAGGCCATTATTATGCCGCCGATGGCGGGCCCGGCCACCGCGTCAATCCTGCCGGCGTCCTTTTTGAAGCCGTCCGCGAGCAGGGCGCATAACGTCGCGCTCTCGGTTGGGTGTTCGAAGAGCTTCGCGCACTGCATGTACCTGTCGCTGTGTCTGCCGGACGTCAGCTTGAAGTGTCCGGTATTTAGTACGCCCAGTTTCGTCAATATCTCGATCGGCGCCATATTAACCCTCCGTTTTAATCTGTCCTCAGGGAACCGACGAGCTCGTTCGCGTCGTCGACTCCGTTTTCGGACATGAAATTTTCCAGCTCCGCCCTGATGCGCGGCCCGGCGGTCGGGTCGGTTATATTTGCCGTTCCTATCATAACCGCTCGGGCGCCCGCTATCAAAAATTCCGCCGCGTCGGTTCCGGTATCTATCCCGCCCATGCCGACCACAGGGACGGCGACGGCTTTCGACGCCTGCCACGTCATCCGCAGGGCAACCGGCTTTATCGCCGGGCCGGAGAGCCCTCCCGTGATATTGGCGAGTATAGGGCGTCTTGTCCGCGCGTCTATGGCCATTCCGGTTATCGTGTTTATCAGGCTTATCGCGTCCGCTCCGGCGTCCTCGGCGGCGCGCGCCACCGACGCTATGTCCGATACGTTGGGCGACAGCTTCACCATAAGGGGCTTGAGGCATCGTTTCCTGACCGCCCCGGTCACTTTTGAGACGCTCTTTGGGCATATTCCGAAATGAACTCCGCCCTCTTTGACATTGGGGCACGATATATTGAGCTCTATGATATCCACAGGGGAGTCGGAGAGCTTGCGGACCGCCTCGGTATAGTCGTCTGTCGTGGCGCCGGCAACGTTCGCTATCACGACGACGCCCATGCGCGACAGCCATGGCAGTTCTTCCCGTATGAACGCGTCGACGCCGGGATTCTGGAGGCCGACGCTGTTCAATATTCCCGACGACGTCTCCGCTATCCGATGCGGGGGATTTCCCGTCCTCGGCTCGTTCGTCAGGCCCTTTACCGATATTCCGCCCCAACAGGAGATGTCGTAGAGCTCGTCGTATTCCCTGCCGAAACCGAACGTACCGCTCGCCGCGATCAGCGGGTTTTTGAGCTTCACGCCGCACAGGTCGACGGACATGTTCACTTGAACACCACCTCCGGGAGGGGAAATACGGGGCCGTCCCTGCATACTCTTTTGTAGGAGACCTCGTCTCCCGCGTCTTTCGATATTCCGCAATTGCAGACGAGGCACGCGCCGACTCCGCAGCCCATACGCTCCTCCAGCGACGCGTACGCGCGAACGCCGGAGCGCGCGCAGATTTTTTGCAGCGACGAGAGCATCGGCGCAGGGCCGCACGCCAGTATGGCGTCGGGAATTTTTTTGCCGAGCGACTCGGTCAGAGCGTCTGTCACGAAACCGCCTATGTCGAGCGACGTTTCTCCGTATGCCTCGAACTCGGACGCCCCAAAGGCGGCGGCGGCGTCGCGGAAGCCGAGAAACGTCTTTATCCCGGCGCGACCTCCGGCGAGGCGCGAGATATAATCCGCCGCATACAAGAGAGGCGCCGCCCCTATCCCTCCGCCGACGAGCCATATATCCGGGATTTCGCCGCCCGTCAGCTCGCGAATTGGGTAGGGGTTTCCGAGCGGCATGGTCATTCTCGTCTCGTCTCCCGTTTTCATATGAGAGAGAATATCGGTTCCCCTGCCCGCAACGCGCACGATCAGGCGCGCGATCCGCGACGCGGGGTCGAATCCGGCTATGCTTATCGGTCTGCGCAGGAAAACTCCCGGCACGCTTACGTGGGCGAACTGTCCGGGTAATGGCGGTTCTGCCGCGCTATGGAGCGCGAAACGGATGTCGTGTATCCGATCCGCGATTCGTTCGTTCGATATAACGCGAGACACGATATCCCTGGCCGCGCTTTTCATCTCGACCGGCCCCGCGTCATCGGCGCGAAGTCCCCAGCGCTTCGGCGAGCTCGCGCTTCATGCGCAGGGCCTCGTCGCGGGCGGAACCCGCAAAGTCTTCGCCGCCCGTTTTTTTATACGCGCAGATCATGCTGCGGGAGGCCGCGACGATGGCGCCCTCTCCTTTTGCGTCGAAGCACAGAGCAAGGCGCTCCGAGGTCGCGCCCTGCGCTCCGTACCCCGGCAGAAGGAAGAACGTATGCGGCATCATCTCCCGAAGCGCGGCGCCCTGCTCGGGGTACGTAGCGCCCACAACGGCGCCTACCGAGCTGTAACCCTCTTCCCCGATCATGTCTTTTCCCCATTCGGAGACCTTTTCACCCACGCGTTCATAGAGCGTGCGTCCGTCGTCCGTTTTGATGTCCTGAAATTCCACTCCCGATGGGTTCGAAGTTTTGACGAGGGCGAATATTCCGCCCCCGTTCTCTTTGCAGTCCTCCAGAAACGGGGCGACCCCGTCCGTTCCGAAATAGGGGTTCACGGTCAGAAAATCGGCATTGAATGGGGATTTATCCCTCAGATAGGCCGATGAATACGCCGAAGCCGTCGAGCCTATGTCGCCGCGTTTCGCGTCGATTATCACGATGTAGCCAAGGCGTTTCGCTTCGTCGGTCGTCTGTTTCAGGCAGTTCATCCCCTGTACTCCCATCATTTCGTAGTAAGCGGCCTGTATTTTGACGCAGGGCACTATGCCGCGCAGTGACGCCAGAATCTCCGCGTTGAACGCGAACACCGCCCCCGCTCTATCTCCGCTTTTTGCGTAGGGGAGGGCGAACGATTCAGGTATGTATTCGAACTTCGTGTCGAGTCCGAGCGCCGTCGGATTTCCCGTCTCGCGTATAGCCCGAATCAGCCTGTCTATCCGCACGCCCAGTCGCCTCCGTGCGCTATCTCTCCGCCGGCTATCGCGCATTTCACGACGCCCGTGAGCTCATGTCCTCCGAACGGGGAATTATGTCCCCTGCTCGCGAATTTCGACGGGTTCACCGTCCATTTCTCGTCGGGGGATATGATCGCGATGTCGGCCGTTCGCCCCTCCCCGATGACTCCGGCGTCGAGGTTCAGGATATTTGCGGCTTCAGACGTCATTTTCGCGAACAGCTCCTCGGGAGTCATCAGTCCGCCCTTTACCAATACCGTCCAACAGATCGCAAACGCGGTTTCGAAACCGGAGATGCCGTTTGCCGCTATCGCGTACTCCACGTTTTTGTCGTCCGTATGATGTGGGGCGTGGTCGGTCGCTATGCAGTCTATAGTGCCGTCGAGCAGGGCTTCTATGATCGCGTGCCTGTCGTTCTCAGTGCGTAAGGGAGGGTTGACTTTTGTGAACGTATCGTAAGTCTTTACCCACTCGTCAGTGGCGTATATATAGTGAGGAGTCGTCTCGCATGTGACGGCGACCCCGCGTTTTTTCGCCGCGCGGATTATCTCGGCGCCGCCAGCCGTCGACACGTGAGCTATATGCACGCCGGTGTTTTCGATCTCGGCCAGCAGGCAGTCCCGGGCTATCATGCTCTCCTCGGCGGCCCTCGTTATGCCTGGCATCCCCAGCACTGTCGACCAGTAGCCCTCGTTCATCAGGCCGCCGTTTACGAGATCCATGTCCTCCGGATGCGATATTATCCTGATGCCGAACCTTTTAGCGTAGCAGAGCGCGAGCCTCATTATCTGGGCGTTTTTTACGCAGCGTCCGTCGTCGGAGAGCCCCACCGCGCCGGATTCGGACAGCTCGCCCGCTTCCGTCAGCTCTTCGCCCTCGAGCCCCTTCGTTATGGCGGCTATGGGATAAACGTGAACCGGGCCGGCCATGGCCGCTTTTTTCTTTATGAACTCCGTTACGACGGCGTTGTCGTTCACGGGATTTGTGTTTGCCATGCAGCAGATGGACGTAAACCCGCCCCTGGCCGCAGCGGCGGTTCCGCTCGCTATGTCCTCTTTTTCCTCATATCCCGGTTCCCTAAGATGGCAGTGAATGTCGACCAGCCCGGGCGAGACGTACATGCCTTCGGCGTTTATGACGCGCGCGCCTTCGGGTTCGATATTCGCCGCGAGCGCGGATATTTTTCCGTTTTCCACGAGAACGCCGCAATCTTTTATCCCCTCGGGAGTCACGACATGTCCGCCCTTTATGAGAAATTTATTCTCCTTCATATATGAATACCCCCAGTCTCCGGTTTTTGTCTCGTGAGCATGAAAAGCAGAGCCATGCGCACAGCCACTCCATTTGTGACCTGTTCGTCTATCTTCGATTCGGGAGAAGCCATAACCTCGCTCGAAATTTCAACGCCCCTGTTGACGGGGCCCGGGTGCATTACAAGGGCGTGAGGGCGGGCCATCGCTATGCGGTCCTCCGTCAGCCCGAAATATTTGTGATACTCGCGCACAGTCGGGAAAAGTCCTTTTTTCTGGCGTTCGAGCTGTATGCGGAGCCCCATCACGACGTCCGCGCCGCGCACAGCGTCGTCGACCCTGTCCGTTACGTCTATGCCGAGCATATCGAGGTCCGGGGGCAGAAGCGTCGGAGGGCCTGCCACCACTACGGAAGCGCCCATCTTCGTGAGTCCGTATATATTGGATCTGGCGACCCTGCTGTGTCTCGCGTCGCCCACTATCGCGACGCGGAGCCCTTTGACGCCCCCGAAGCGCTCCTTCATTGTGTACATGTCGAGCAATCCCTGCGTCGGGTGCTCGTTTATGCCGTCTCCGGCGTTGATCACGGCGGCCTTGACATTGCGGGCCATCAGGTGGGGCGCCCCGGTCATCGGATGCCGCATTATCATGACGTCCGTGCCCATCACATCGAGCGTGCGGGCCGTGTCTATGAGCGTCTCGCCTTTGGATACGCTCGACGTGGAGGCCGATATGTTGGAAGCCGTGCCCGACATATATTTGCAGGCAAGCTCGAACGACATTCTCGTCCTTGTGCTGTTTTCGTAAAATACGGTTATTATGGAGCGTCCCTGGAGGTGCGGCGTTTTTTTATTGTTCGAGGTGATGACCACTTTCATGAGTTCCGCTGTGTTCAATATCTCGTGTATCTCTTCGGCGCTCGTCTCCCGCAGTCCGAGCAGATCCTTCGCTCTAAGCATTGTTCACTCGTTCCCCCCGTCCGATATATCGAGCACCAAAACGCAGTCTTCCGCATCGAACGGCGCTATCTTCACGGCTATCATTTCGCTTCGCGACGTAGGAACGTTCTTTCCGACGAAATCCGCCCTGATCGGCAGCTCCCGGTGTCCCCGGTCGATCAGCACCGCCAGTTGGACGCTTCTCGCGCGTCCGACCTCCATGATCGCCTCCATCGCGGCTCGCGTCGTGCGTCCTGTGAAAAGCACGTCGTCCACCAGAACGACATCCTTATCCGTGATGTTGAATGGGATGTCCGTTCCGTTTATGACCGGATGCTCCGCCAAAAGAGAGAGGTCGTCGCGGTAGAACGTGATATCGAGCGTCCCGGTCTCGATCGTCGTGTTTTCGACATTTCCTATGTGGGACGCCAGCAGTTTCGCCAGAGGCGCCCCCCGTCTCTGAATCCCTATCAGCACCACGTTGTGCGTCCCTTTGTTCTTCTCGATGATCTCGTGCGCGATTCGTTGAATCGCTCGCTTCATCGCGGCCGCGTCCATAATTCGTGCCTTCTCCCTCAACTCGAACCACCTCCGCTGTATTTTTGGGCACAAAAAAACCCTGCCGTCCTTCAGGCAGGGTGTAGTGACCATAACCGGCGCAACGCGCCTTACTCCGCCTTTTCGGTCTCGCTGAACCGAATTAAAGGACATATTTTTTGAAATCCGACGTATTCTATCACGCTCTTTTGCGTTTGTCACCATAGCTCGGAACAGATTTTTTTATTTTTTCTTGCCCGCCAACTTCATAAGCTTGTCCAGCTCCTTGGTGAGCGGGGATATCTTGGCGCCTGCGGCCGATTTCGAGAGGGCGGTCTTCGCCTCGGTCGCCTTGCCCCAGTACGCCTTGTTCGCGTCTCCGTTGACGTTTACCGTGGATCCGCTCAGCGCCATCCCCGCAAACAGCCCCTTCGACATCGAGTAGCTGTATATGGACGCGTCCAGCCTCGAATCAGTGGCTGCCTGAGCGTCGCGGCCCACAGGCCCCGCCGCCACGCTGACGTCGCCTCCGAGCTTGAAGCTCTTGCCTCCGGTGAAGGCCTGAATGCCCTCCTGATTTGTTATCACGAGCACCAGCCCGACTTCCTTGACGCCGATCTGGAACCCGAAAGAACCTCCGACGAGCGATGTGAACGACGGCCCGTTCCAGCCGCCTTTTGAGTTTTTAACGAGCACGACGCCCTCGCCGTGCATTCCGCCTATGCCCAGCCCAGCCTGGATCAGGCTCGGAAATATCGCTACCGCCTTGCCCGATTTGACCGTTTGAGCCATAGTATCGACGTCGTCCTGGGCTTCCATTTTCCTGAGAAGCTCTGCGGAGAGTCGTATATGCTTTTCATGCTGCGTTTCGGCCGCCCCGGCCATTCCCGAAATAGAGAGCGCGACGCAGAACGCCAGTATCGCCAATATAAATCGAGTCGCTTTGCCGCTCATTATCCCAGTTGTCATGTAAATTCCTCCTTTAAAGTTTTGCTTCACCTTGAGTTTTTTTGAAGCATCCGTCAGAATCCGTACTTTTCGCTTCCCATGGCTTGGTCCCGTATTCCGGAGAGCAACGTGACCCCTTTTGTGATGTCGTCCTCTATCTTTGCCACAATTATCCACCGACCGCCGAAATCGTTCCACTCCGCCTCGTTCGAACCGCGAAAAATCGCCGGCTTATCGAAAAAGTTCTTTCCAACCGTCGTGAGCTGTGAGAATATACTCTGCTGTTCTCCGCGCGATTTAGTTTTCCACGTCACCCGCGTCGCCCTTACCGTATCCTCGTCGTGGAGCACGTCCAAAATCCACGTGTCGCCCGATTTACCCCACCGCATTACGCCTATGCTCAGGTTTTTGTCCATCGTTCGCGCGGACGCCGGGCTCCCCAGAAATTTACGGGCGTCCTCGAGATATTCGCCGGGAGGGACGCGCTCCAAAAGCGTGAACGCGGACTTTGCGGACAGAGCCGCGTGCGCGGGGCACGAAACCGCGATAAGAATATATAGCGCAATGAGAAACGAGTATTTTTTCATTGATTTTCGGTAGTTTCTCCCAACCTGTCCAACCGGTTCTGCATATCCTGCTGGCGATTTCTGTCGACGGACACTATGGATCGCGCTGTGTCTATCGCGTTGCCGGGCGCGTCCTGGCCTATCGTTCCGTATGGCGTTTCGACCCGCGGCACGTTTGTCACCGGGGCCGTCGCGGTATTCAGATACATGGCCGCCATAAAACCGATTATTACCACAGTTATGAGAGTTCCGATTATTGTGAATATCCTCAATTCGCGCATCTCCCCTGATGTATGGATGATTGTTACTATATAATTTGTATTATAAATATAAGATGTGTATGATACAAGTAATAATTGCGTTATTTAAATAACTAAAAGTTGGAGGGATTCAAGTGGCGCCACATTCGTTTATAAGGGCTTTCGTCTGTGTTTCGCCCCCGGAGACCGAGTTGACTAAACTGAATGATTTCGTCGCCTCCGTGCGCGAATACCCGGGTTTCAAGTGGGTCAAAAGCGATCAGCTCCATATAACGCTCAAATTTCTGGGCGACATAACGTCCCCTCAGGCGATGGCTCTCGATACGAACCTCTCTCGCCTCGGAGGCACGAGGCCCTTCGTCATATCGCTTCGCGGCGTCGGCGCGTTTCCATCCGAGTCGCGGCCCAGGACGCTGTGGCTGGGCATTGGCGACGGCGCCGAGTCTCTGGTTCGCCTGGCCTCGTTTGTCGACAAGGCGTCAGTATCATCAGGATGCGAGCGGGGACTCCGCAAATTTCATCCTCACGTCACGCTTGCGAGAGCCCGTCATGAAGGGGGCGAAATCGGAATATCCGGCGATTTGGCGGAAAAATTGAGCGACATCCCGGACATATCGTGGACGTGCGGAAGCTTTGTCCTCATGAAAAGCGAGCTTACTTCGTCCGGGCCCGTTTATACGCCCATGGGGAAATATGATCTGTAGCGAGGAAACTGTGCGATTTGCCGCAATTGCAATGATGCTTCGTTTACGACAAGCGACGGGAAAGCCAATGGTTTTAGCCGTTGGATGAGAGTCGCGTCCGCCGAATGAGGGGGAAGAAGCGAAGCCTACCGAGGCAAAAACTTGGTATAAGACTCGAAATCAAGAGGGATGGTGCGGAATGTATGAGTGAAAAGTGGATTGACAGAAGCTGGAAGGACATTCTCACCGAAAACGCCGACGACGCGATTTTGTTCTTCAATCCGGATTTGGCGGAGGATAGAGATTATAGCCTAAAACCTTTTTTGATCCCCAATGAACTTCCAGCTATAGATACCGACTCGGACAAGGGTTCCAGGAATTCCGACGTGGGCCTGTCGGTTCCGCTAAAAACTGGCGAAGATCAGCGAATAGCGTTCCACATCGAGCAGCAACACAGGGATGACAAGCAGTTTTTCGCTAAAAGGATGTTTCAAAGTTATTATCGCATGAGTGACAAACTTCAGATGCCCGTGACCTCGCTTGCGATATTTACTGGCAATATCAAGCCAATAGACGTTTACTTGGCATCGTGCTATGGGACGGAGATTCATTTCAGATACAATATTGAGGATTCGCGACAAAAGAATTGATCCCAAGGTGAGGGAGGTATGGAAAATGCGGCTCATTCCAATAGACGAGGCTGTGCGGGAAATTCAGATACGTGACGCAAAAGAAGAAAAGGCTTTTGAGGTCGCGCGGAAAATGTTGGCCAGAAAAATGTCTGTTGGCGACATCGTGGACTTAACTGGATTGGACGAACAAGACATTCTCTCGCTTAGCTAGACTGATCGTCAATAAAATCGCGTCTGCTTTCGCGATGAAGCACAGCTCATGTCAACGCCGCAATAAACATAAAACGGGTTGGGCGCCGACCTTCAGGAGAGAAGGCGTAAGACTCGCTTCGGCAAGCAGCCTTTGTTGATTCTGGGATTCCACAACTTTAGCCATGGGAGTATGCCGAATTATTATAGCCACGATATTCGAAGGGGGATTTCAATGCGACGGACAGCACTCGAAAAAAATAACAAAAAAGCGGTCGGGGGCAGTGTGCTCGCGATTACGTCGTTTTCCTGCGGGGCGTGCGTAATGGTTCTCGAAATGGCGGGTTCCCGCGTCGTTGCGCCTTATATGGGGACGTCGCTCGTCGTCTGGACGTCGCTCATCGGTATAATAATGGCGAGCCTGACGTTTGGTTACTGGATGGGCGGCGTGGTCTCCGACAGGCGACCTGACAGCAGGCTGCTCGCGGCCATCATCGGGTCCGCGGCTGTGATGACCCTCGCTGTGGCTTTCGCGGCAAACCCGCTTCTGGGCGCGCTCAGCGTCGGCGTGCGGAATATATATATAGCGTCGGTCATAGCCGCGGCCTGCCTCTTCGCCATACCGAGCGCGCTTTTAGGCATGGTCTCGCCCTTTATCGTGCGTCTTGCCATGCGGGATGTGGATTCATCCGGAGGCACTGTGGGAAAGTTTTCCGCGCTCTCGTCGGCGGGGAGCATCCTCGGAACTTTCCTTGGAGGTTTTATCCTCATATCCGTCTTCGCGTCCACTACGATACTCTTTATCGTTGCGGCCGTGCTCGGCATCGTCGCCATTTTGCTTTACGGCGGCGGCTGGAAACAGGCCGTCTCGATAATCGTCCTGGCCATACTGTTCGGATATATGAGCGAGAGAGGGGAGATGCCAATGAAACCCGAAGGTATAACCATAGACACTCTCTATAACAGCATAAGGGTGATGGAACGCGCCGCGTTCGGAACGGACCTGAAAATCCGGATACTTCAGACGGACCCGATGGGCGCGCAATCGCTGATGTATGTGGACAGGCCCGACGATCTCTACAGCGATTACACGAAGTTTTACGATCTGGCGTTCCACTACAAACCGGACGTCAAAAACGTGCTTATGCTGGGCGGCGGCGGCTACTGCGTCCCCAAGCATCTCGCGGCGACACGTCCGGAAGCGGCGGTCGACGTGGTGGAGCTGGATCCCGGCATAACCGCCGTTGCCCGCGAGTATTTCAACCTCACGGACAGGGAGAACCAGAGGATATTTCACGAGGACGCCCGCATATTCCTCAACCGGGAGGCGCGTGACGGAGGCCCGAAGTATGACGCCGTATTCGAGGACGTATTCGGATCGTCATACAGCATACCGTTTCACATGACGACCGCGGAATGTATGCGGAACATAAGAACCCTGCTCTCCGACGACGGCGTATTCGTCGTAAATATAATATCCTCGCTGGACGGGGAGCTCTTCAGCGGAATATATTCGAGCATAGCGGCCGCTTTCCCTACGGTGATGATCTACCCGGCGACATATCCGAACAGCGCGGGGACGCGGCAGAACATAATGATAGTGGCTCTGGCGTCGAGCGACGTCCCCTACAGATCCCCGGAGGACGACTATATGGCCCGTCTTCTCTCCCACAGGTGGACAAACCATTTTGAGCCAAAGATAGCCGCGTTCACCGACGCGTTCGCGCCAGTTGAAAAATATTCGCTGAAATTATAGCGCCGCATGAACTTCGTAAAAAAATTCCTGCTCTACACGGTAATCATAGCGGTTCTGGCGGCCGTGTCGCTTTTTGTCAACGAACTCATGTCGCTGAACTACAAAGACGAAAATCCACGCGCCGCGCAAAACCAAGGCGTGAGCCCGGTAGTCGGAACCGGCGATTTCGTCCGGCCGGGGGACGAGAGGGATGGTCCCATGAGCGCTCCGGAGCTCGCGTGGCTCATGAGAGAGCGTATAGCGCTGGACGCGATGGTGGATATCGTGACGGACGGCCGTGCGCTCGAAACATACAACGACAGGGTTCGCGACTATAACAGGCTTGCTGTTGCCATACAGTACAGGGAAAGCGATATGCGGTCGGCGGAACGTCTTGTTGAAAGCATGAAAGGCGATATAGCGAGCGCCGCCGCCGATGAGGCGATGGCGCTGTCAATGCCCGGAGACGTAAAACAGGACGTAAGGGCCGCAACCGTGTGGCATGTCCAAAAATACCTGAAGCTGTTGCGCTATTATCCCGGCGAGACGAACGGACGCGAAAACGAGGGCACGATTGCCGCCGTGAGGATGTATCAGGTTCGAAGCGACATTCCGGAAACGGGTCTCGTTGACGAAGAGCTCGCTCAAACATTGCGCGAGCTGTGGATAGCCCGCAAGATACCCAAAAATGTCGGCTTCAACTAGACGTCAGGCAGCCTGACTGGAACGCGCGGATTCTCCACCCTCCCGGCTCTTTAGGAATGACTCCTCCAGGGCGGCCGAGAATATGCCATACTCCATCCTGCTCGCTCCATTGTAGAAGAACAGCCCGCCGCGAACCCTGGGATTGACGGCCGTCCTTATGGCTTCGTCGAAGATATCCTGCGGCATCGTTATTATTCGGCTCAATAGAGTTTTGGCGCCGGCCTGCGGCGTCTCGGGCAGCAATAATTGGGCGCGCCCGTCGCTCATCAAAAAACCGCAATCCGTAGTGCGCAGGGCGTCCTGTATCTTTGACATGAACGCGTTTATGAGCATCGCGGCCTGTTCCGGCGTGACATGTACGTCGATCCCAGGCTCGAACGTCATCGCCACGAGCAGACCGGAGAGAGGACGCTTGTAACGCTGAGCGCGGCTTACCTCCTCGGCGCCTCTTATCTTGCGGTATTCGTCGTTGTATAGCCCCGTCGGCTTGTCGTAGATGCCCAAGCCGGAGTCGACCGGCACTGGCGCCTGTCCGGCGGCCGGATTGCCGTCCTCGGTCGGCCTGAGCGAGAAGTAATAGCGCGCCCCTTCTTTTTCCTGCGTTATCCACCAGCGTCCGGATTCCAGAATCGCGTCGTCCTTGTCTATGGGGAGCAATTCGTTTATCATCCCGCCGATGACGGAGTCCGCGGGTTTCCCAACGGCCTCGCAAAAGCGCGTGGTCGCCCCCGCTATCATTCCTTTGCTGTCCGTGTAGCAGACGGGGAACGCCATCTTTTCAAACAGGTTGTCCATCCGTTTTTGCGCGCTTCCTCCGTCCCCTGGAACCGGCGCCGCCGGCGCCGCGGAATCATCCGAACCTCTTGTGGTGGCGTAAAAAAATGAGAGCGCGAGCCCCATCAGGAAGAACACAAGCCCTATCCATGATATGAACGTGACCCCGAATTGCACGGACATTACGGAAAGAAGCAAGCCCTGTGTGAGTGCGGATATTCCTATGTTGTATCTGTTTTCGTTTTTTGTGATGAAAAACAGGGACAGAGCGCAGAGCGCAATGTACGCCGCTATCGTCATTCCCCATACGGTCTCCGGGACATGTACCGCCGCCGCTCTGTTGTGAAGAAGCGCGGAGAGTATCAGCAGAAAAAAAGAAATAACAGGAGGAAAAAACAACCATCTCATCGCCCGTTCAGCTCTCCCTTCATCCTTGATGGCATTACCTGTCGGACAATACGTTTCATTATACACTATGAAGCTTTTTTCGCCTGTATTTTATGCAACGCATGATATAATTTGATAAATTGTGATCCGTTAGCGTCCTTCAAAGGAGTGCGTCAAATGCTTCATTGCGGCATAGTCGGTCTTCCGCTGAGCGGAAAGAGCACGATTTTCAATGTTATAACGAGGGCCGGCGCCGAGGTCAAGCCTTACGCCGGAGGAAAAACCGACCCCAACAGGGCCGTGGTCGATGTTCCTGATGATCGTTTCGACAGGCTGGCGGCTGTGCATAAGCCAAAGAAGACGACTCCGGCACAGGTGGAGTTTGTCGATCTCGCCGGATTGTCGCGCGGCGCCGGCAAGGGAGCGGGTCTTGGCAACGCGTTTCTTTCGTTCGTCTCCGACGCCGACGCTCTCATGCATGTGATCCGCTGTTTCGGGAACGCGGGCGTCGAGCACCCGGAGGGAAGCGTCGATCCCGTTCGCGACTGGGAAATACTGGATATGGAGCTCATCTTCCGCGACCTGTCCGTAATCGAAAATCGCCTCGGCAAACTGTCGGGAAAGAAAAAACCTCTCCCGGAGGAGGAGACGGAGCGGACTCTTCTCGAACGCTGCCGCGAGTGCCTTTTGGACGAACGTCCGTTGAGGGTCCTCGGGCTGGGCGCGGATGAACTCAGATCCCTGCGCGGTTTCACGTTCCTGACCGCGAAGCCTCAGATAATAGTCCTGAATCTCGACGAGTCGCAGAAGAGCATCGACGACGTCAAGGGCTCGGACGCTTTGAGGAAGAAAATAGCCGCCGGGGGCGAAGTCGCTATCGAGCTCTATGGGCGTCTTGAAATGGATCTCACCGAGCTGTCGCCCGAGGAGGCCGTTGAGTTCACGGAGGGTCTTCCGATAGACCGTCCCGGCCGCGAGCGGCTCATATCGTCGGCATACCGCGCGCTGGGGCTCATAAGTTTTTTTACGTGCGGACCGGACGAGGTGCGCGCGTGGACGCTTCGCGACGGGGACAACGCGGTCGACGCGGCCGGAGCGATACACAGCGATCTGGCGAGAGGGTTCATCCGCGCGCAGGTCGTAAGCTACGATGATTACACGACGCACGGAGACTCTTACGCCGGCTGCCGCGACGACGGCGTGCTCAGGGTCGAGGGGCGCGACTACAAGGTCAGGGACGGAGACATCATAGAAATAAGATTCAATGTCTGAGGGAGAGAACTATTGAGCGTGAGGATCGGAATAGACCTCGGAGGGCATACGCTTACAGCGGCTCTGGTGTCCGACGCGCGCGCCGGGGCTCCGCCCGAAATTGCGAGGATGGAGACGAGAACCACGCCGGAAGGGCGTGGCGTCGTTGATATTATGGACGCCATGGCGGACATTGCGGCCCGCCTCGCGGAAGGGGCGGACGTTTCCTTCATCGGCGTCGCGATCCCGGGCATGCTGGACTCGGATCGGCGTCATTCCCGCCGGCTCCCGAACTTTCCCGCCGAATGGAATGACCTGGATGTTCCGGGCGCGCTCGGTGAAGCTCTTGCGGCGCGCCATATGGCCGCCGGGATAAATATCGAGAACGACGCGAACTGTTACGCGCTTGGCGAGGGCCGCGCGGGAGAGGCCATAGGCGCGGAGAACTTTGTGGTTTTCACAATGGGCACCGGCATAGGATGCGGCATAGTGACCGGCGGCAGGCTGCTCACCGGCGCGCACGGAATGGCGGGGGAGGGCGGCCATCTCGTGGTAGGTGGCAGCGCGCCCTGCGGATGCGGCGGAATGGGGCACTCGGAAACTCTGGCGGCGGCGGACGGAACGTCGGCTCGCGCTTTATCGAAGGGGCTTCCGGCCGATTTCAGCGAACTGTGGGCGATGCGGGAAAACCCCGACGCCGGGGAAGTTATCGAGACGACGCTCGACGCAATGGCGCGCGCGATAGCGTCCGTCTGTCACATGCTCGACCCTGAAATGGTCATAATTGGCGGCGGAATGAGCAGAGCCGCCGGGATAAAAGAAGCGCTCCGCGAGCGCGCGATACCCTATCTTTCCCGTCCGTTCAAGGAAACGCTGGATCTGCGAATATCGCGCCTCGGCAACGTGGCTGCGCTGTACGGCGCGGCCGGCATATCATTGATAAATCCGTAAACAGGAGTTAACGGTTTAACAGCTCGCGCTCGATGCGTTCGCGAGCCTTTGGGGCGGTTTCGTCCATCCTCTCAGGGAACCCGAAATAAGATACGCAGATGATGGGCTCTCCGCCTATCTTTAACTGACGGTTGGCGAAGCCCGTATCTCTCAGCGTCTCGAAAAGAACCTCGAAATCCACGTCGCCCTCGTCCATCGGCAGGTGCTGATGTACGGTCGCGTCCACCTTGCCTCTCTTGTTCAGCCACGATGGGTTCTGGATGTACCGATAGTTCAGCTTGTGGTTGAACGAATCGGCGATCAGCACGTGGCTCAGTCTGTCGCCGGCGTATTCCAGCATGTGCCTCACATCCCCGATGCCGTTGTCGTAGTAGAAGGTATGAGCGGAGGAATAGACGTAAGTCACGTTGTCCGACCTGTAACTATCGACCATGTCGACCGTCTCGTCGTTAAATTCGCAGAAATCGAACGGATGGGCCTGGATTTCGACCCTGATGTTTTCTTTCTCGAAGAGCGGCAGAAGCTCGTCCATCGAGCGATACCACATGCCGTTGCACATATTCTCGTCGTTCGGGCTGCCGGATAGTTCCGTGTTGATGACCCCGACTCCCATATTGACAGCTATCTCGACGAGGCGTCTCCAGTTGGCTACCGCCATCCGGCGCTCCTCTTCAGTGGGGCCGGACCAGCGATATATGCCGATGAACGAGCTTATTTCGAGCCCGGTCTCGGCCAGAGCTTTTTTGTATTCCTTTTCGCAGTCCCTCGAAAAAAGCGGATGCTTGTAAATCGGGTTGATCCTGATATGAGGGGACTGCTCTATGTATTTGAATCCCCAGTCCGCAACCACACGAACGTAATCGCTCACGCTCATTTCTTTCGCGAGAACATCCACGTCGCACGCGATTTTCATGATGATACCCCCTGTTCGGCGCCGAGAAACATATGAGCTTTAACGATATTCGCCCCGACCTTTATTGTAAATTATAGTACCAGATAATGGTATTGATTTTATCAGTATTATTTACCAGCCTATCGCTATCGCTATTCCTATCAGGATCATCTGGGTTATGAGAATCAGGATGAAAAGCGGCGTGAACCATCTCCACCATGTTCCCAGCTTCACGCCGGCGAGACCCGCTACGATGGGGGCGAAGGCGGTCGGCCACAGTATGTTAGATATGCCGTCTCCGAACTGGAACGCGAGCACGGCAACCTGGCGCGAAACTCCGAGCAGATCCGACAATGGCGCCATTATCGGCATGATCGTCGCCGCCTGGCCGGAGCCGGATGGTATGAGGAAGTTGAGCAGTGTCTGGAGTAACAGCATCAGCTCGGCGGAGATCCACGTCGGAAGCCCTATGAGAGGCTGCGACATCCCGTGAACCACAGTGTCGATGATATGTCCCTGATTCAGCGCCACAAGTATCCCGCGCGCCAAACCTATCATCATACAGGCCGTCGTTATCTCGGATAACCCCAAAGCCATCTTGTTCGCGAGAGTGGTTGGGCCCCAGCCCATAATTACCGCCGACGCGAACGCCGACGCGATAAACGCGGCGCATATCTCCTCGAAGCGCCAGCCCCAATATTTGCAGCCGTAGACGACGAAGGCCATCAGCGCTATGAAAGTCGCGAGCACGAGCTTTTCGCGCGCGCCGAACGGATGTTCACAGAGCCTCTTTTCGTCCATGGCGAACCTGCTGAAATCCTCGCCGTAGACGAGGCTCTTCGTCGGGTCGGCCTGTATTTTGAGCGCATAGCGGATCGTGTAGGCCGACGCGACAGTCGCCATCGCGAGGTGACATATGACGCGGTATCCCGCGCCAGACATCGGAGTCAGCTCCGCTATGTTTTGCGCTATTCCGACCGTGAAGGGATTCATGGCGGCGCCGCTGAAACCAAGCCCGACGCCTATCGCTACGATGGCGATGCCCACGATAGCGTCATACCCCATCGCCATCGCTATTCCGGCGAATACCGGGATGAATGGCAGCGCTTCCTCGAATATTCCAATGGCGCTCGCCGCCGCTCCCAGCAGCAGGAGGAAAAACGGAATGATCGCAGCCCGGGCTTTGCCCCTGAAAACCCGCAGCAACCCAGCGACCAGGCCGTTGAAGGCGCCCGTGGAAAGCAATATGTTTATCGACGCGTAGGCCAGGAATACGAAGAATATGACGTCGGACGCCTCGACCATGCCCCCGTAAATGGCCCTGAGCGCGCCGAACAGGCCGACCGGAGTGGAATCCACCTTATGATACGTTCCTGGCACAACGACAATCCGTCCGTCCTCGTTGGGCGCGCGGTCGAACTCTCCCGCCGGCAGCGCCCAGGACGCGAGGGCGCATATAAAAATGATACAGACCAATAAAACGTATATGTGCGGCAGCTTGAAACCTTTCTTTACTGTTGCGTTGCCCAACGATACTACCTCCTTAATTATGTTCAATGGATGTAAAATAATACGGTCAAAATTTGGGAGGTGTCACTATGAAAGACGAGAAAATATGCTCAAACACACATGAATGTCCGTGCGTCAAAGTGGAATGTGCCAATCACGGAATATGCTGCGAATGTGTCGACCGCCACAAAGAACTCGGGAATCTTCCCGCGTGCCTCAGGTAGCGTTTTTTATTTCGGATCACGCGCGCAAAGCGGGAGTTTGAGTCTCTACAGCGCCGGAATATCGGCGGACTCCCGCGTATCCGTATCCATCGAGCGCCTTATGTATAAACGCTCGGCGGCGAGATCGATGACTTTCTGCTCTCCGCCGCGCTTGAGGGTCACCTTCGGCTGAAGCAGATTGCCGTTTGTCACGGCCGCTACGGTAGCTATGTCGCCGTTTGACAGCTCCACTATGGTTCCCGGCGGATAAACCCCCATTCCCGATATGAAAATTTTGCATATGTCGGGGTCGAATTCCGTCTCGTTAGCGCTCATTATGAAGTTGAACGACATCTTGCTCGATACCGCGTTCTTGTAGACGCGGGGGGACGTCATGGCGTCAAATGTGTCCGCCACCGCCAATATGCGGCCTATCAGCGGTATCTGTGTGCCCACGAGCCCGCGGTTGTAACCCGACCCGTCGTATCTTTCGTGATGCGAGGCTATGCCTTCGAGCACATCCTTGTCCTTTATGCCGGAAGCCCTGCATATCGATACGCTCTCGTGCGCGTGGTTTCTCATTATCACCATTTCCTCGGGATCCAGGCGCCCCTGTTTGTTCAGTATCTCAGGTGGAATGGCCGTTTTTCCTATATCGAACAACAGACCTGCCTGAACCGACTTCTCTATGAGGTCTTGCGGAGCTTTATTCGCGTCCGCCAGTTTTTTGGCGATATACCCGGCGAGCATCGATACGTTGAGCGCGTGGTCTTTTGTATACGAGTCTATATCAGCGGCGATCATCGACAGGGCGATCTGCGATGTTTTCATGATCTCCTCCGATATTTCATGTCCTATTTCGTTCACCACATCTATTGGGATATTGAATTTTGCCTCTAGCGAAGCCTGGTTGAAGAGGTCGTCTATGACGAGATGCGCTTTGTTTGTAATCGCGTTGTCCACGATGACTACGGAAGGGTCGAGCTCCTTCAGGCGATCCATCATCTCCTCGTAGTCTATTTCCTGGGGCGCCATTATCTCGACTTTGCGTATGCCCATCCGATCGAGGGTGTCTATCAGTTTATCCGGTTTGTCGAGCCCCTCCGTCAGCTTGCCTATGGGGACGCGGCTTGGAATCAGGACCGAGGTTCCGGTGTTTGAAAGAACGTCGTATACGAGGTATGCGTCGGGATTATCGAGCAACTGGCCGATACTTATCCTTGTTTTGTATGAAGAGCTAGATTTCATGTTTTCCCCCCCTGCTCCATAAAACAAAATATTGAGCAAGAGTATATCCTAAATTGATGCCGTGTTCTATAAAAAAATTGTCGGCATGAATGTCTTGTCTGATTTTTTTCCGCGAGGCCGCGTATATTATTGTATAATCCGAGGGCCGGATAAAAGAGAGGACGCGCGTATGGACGACAGGCCTGTTGAGATAGCGAGGGAGTTAATAGGAATATACGGACGTTTGCTGTTGGAGGATCCGGACCGTCTCGGCCAGCTTCTGGAGGATCGCTGCGGGTCGGCGCGGAGGGAGATATTCTTTCTCTGCTTCGCTCTTCGGGAGATACTGAAGGGCGGAGAGCTGCCCAAGCCCGAACTGTTCGAGTCGATGAAAGAGAGCGTTACTTTGAGGTTGCGCGAGAATCTCGGTTTTTCGAGATCGGCGTCCGAATGGGCGGTCTTTGCGATAGCGGGTTTGCTTGTATTCACAGAGGAGACCGAGGATGGCGCCGACGTCCGCATAGAGGCTCACAGGGGTTTTCTCCCATATATAAGCAATGTGATAGCGAAGCGGCCCCGCACGATGCTGTTCCGCAAAAAGGCCCTTCGGAACGGTCTGCTGCTCATCGGCATAATAGCTCTGTTTCTGAGTCTGTTCATGCGAATCACTGAATCGGCGTACGCGCCCTCCAATGAGCACAGCGTGCTTTTTCTGGCTCATCTCTCCGGTCCGGACGCTTCGGCGGGGCATGTCAGGCTCAAAGCCGCCCAGCTCGCGGCCGATCAGATCAACGCCACCGGCGGAGTGAAGGGCCGCATGATAAGGATCCGCGCCTACGACGTGCCTCTGACTGAAAAAGAAGCTGTCGCGGCTGTCGACGCGTTGTTGAGGCCAAGAAACAGCGCCGCGGCGATATCGGTGTGCAAAGACTCCATCAACGTCGCTATAGCGCACGTGGCGGACGCGCGAGAGACTCCGCTCGTCGTGTCCGAATCGAGCGGGATGCCCGTCACTATGTCTTCGCCCGAAAGACCGCGGCTTTATTCGTTCAGGATCAATTACGACAACCTCTACAGGGGACGCGTAGCGGCGTATTTTCTGACTCAGGGTCTCAAGCGCTTCAAACCGGCTCTCGTGACCGAAGCGTATGATGACGACTCGTCGGAGATGCGCGACGGTTTCAGAGAGTGGATAAACGATTACGGCGGCATCGTGGCGTGCGAGGAGGTCTGGACGAGACGCGGCGGCATTGACCGCGCGTCTGTGGAGGAGATAAAGATAACGGGGGCCGATTCTGTGGTCATACTGAACGACATACCGGATGTAAGCGCCGTGGTTGACGGACTCAGGAGGTATGGATATGAAGGCGCGATAGTCGGGCTCGCGTTCAACGACGCGATGCAATCCCTTTCCGTTTCCGGTCTCGACGACAGTTGGTGGGTGATCCCTGCCCATCCTGACGATCCTCAGCTTCAGTCGTTCCAGGCCTCTTACAGGGACAAATACAACGAGAACATATCGCGGAACGATTTTTCGGGAACGCTCTTCGCTTATGACGCAGTTCAGTGGATGGCTGACGCCCTTTTCAGAGCGCCCGGTTTTCAGGGCGAGGCACTCAGGCACACGTTCATGTCCACAAAAAACCTAGCCCTGTCCCACGCAACCCTCACCATAGATCCGAGAACCCACGGCCCCTGGAATAAAGCGACGGCGCTGGTGTACTGCTCCGGCGGCAACGGCAGGTTTCAGAAGCGTTTTCGCCCGCAGTGAGCGGCCGGCGCGACTGATGGCGGTCTCGAAGGGCAAAAAATTATAATTACGTCTTTAAATCCTTTGCGTTTGATGTTATTATGTATCATAGTATTACAAAACGACGGAAAAAATTTCACCACAGAAACTGGGAGGTAAATTTATGAGGCTCCTAACCCGTTCGGACTACGATGGTCTGATGTGTGCGGTACTGCTAAAGGAATTGAATATGTACGACGAGATCAAGTTTGTCCACCCCAAGGATATACAGGACAATCTGATCGAGGTATCGGATCAGGATATACTGGTCAATATTCCTTATGTCACTGGATGCGGATTCTGGTTCGACCATCATACGAGCGAGCACGAGAGGGGTCTTGCGAACGGCGCCGAGTTCAAGGGATCGAGCTGGCCCGCGCTGAGCTGCGCCCGCGTCATTTATGAATTTTACGGCGGGGATGAGAAACTCGGAAAATTCAAGGAAATGCTCGAAGCGGCGGACAAGGCGGACGCTGCCCAGTTCACGAGGGACGAGATTTTAAATCCCACGCGTTGGGTCATGCTCTCGTTCATAATGGATCCCCGTACAGGGCTGGGTCGATACAGGGATTACCGCATATCGAACTATCAGCTCATGATGATCCTCATAGACGAGCTCCGCTCAAAGAGCGTCGACGAGATACTGGCCCTCGAGGATGTTCAGGAGCGTGTGCGGCGTTATGAGGAGCACAAACCGCATTTTCTCCAGATGATGTTCGAATACTCGACGGCGGAGGGCGACGTCATAGTGACGGATCTTCGCGATGTTCCCGAGACTTATGTTGGCAACAGACACGTCATATACGCGCTTTATCCATATCAGAATATCAGCATAAGGATTTTCGACGGCAAAGATAAGGAATTCTGCGTATTTTCCGTCGGCTACAGCATACTGAACAGGACGTCGACCGTCGATGTCGGTTCCCTGATGCTCAAGCACGGAGGGGGCGGACACAAGGCCGTCGGGACATGCCAGGTGTCTTATGAAGACGCGGATCGTATGCTCCAGGATATGCTGCGTTTTATAAACGTGGAGCATAAATCCGCCGAAAAATAACGAGCCCTCCGATATAAAGGCTGTAATAGACGTCGGCACAAACTCCATCAAACTGTTGGCGGCGCGCGGCGGCGCATCCATGCGCATTGTGGATGACCTCGTGAAAGTCTCCCGCCTCGGCGAGGATTCCTCCGAAACAGGGCTGTTGTCTCACGCCGCGATGCAAAGATCCCTCGATACGATACGTGAGCTTGTCGGTCGCGCGAAATCGCTCGGCGCCGCGGAAATAATCGCTGTCGGCACTCAGGCCATGAGAACCTCGCGCAACGCCGATGAATTTATCGGTATGGTCCGATCAGAATGTGGCGTCGAAATACGCGTAATAAGCGGAGACGAGGAAGCCGCGCTCTCGTTTTTGGCTGTGTCCGGGATGGTTGAAGATGAAATACGCGTGTTCGACGTCGGAGGCGGCAGCAGCGAAATCGCGCACGGCGTCCGGGATCGCGTAAGTTATCGGCGAAGCGTCCCCGTTGGGGCGCTGTCCCTCTTTGGGAAATTTTTTCAAAGATATGGCGACGCCGCAATTCCCGGCGACGCGCTGGACGAGGCCTGCCGGTATGTCGGGGGGATGCTCGAAAATATCATGCCCGCTCGGGGCGAAGATACGCGATGCGTGGGGATTGGAGGTACTGTCGCAACGCTCGCGGCCGTATACCTTGGACATGCCTCCGGAAACGCGGAACGTCCTTGCGGAACGACCCTTTCACTCGACGAAATAGCCGGCCAGATAAAGATGTACGCGGGTATGCCCGCATCCGCCCGTAAATTCATACCGGGCCTCCCTCCTGAACGCGCCGACATCATTCTGCCTGGCGGGTGCATAATAAGCGAACTGATGAAATCGGGAAAATTCACAACTCTCACGGCCATCGACCGGGGCCTGCGCCACGGTCTCATGGAAAAACTCCTCGGATAGATTCGATCATACAAATTTTATCCAAAACAAACTGCTCTTGACAAAATTGTGAGTCCTGAGACGATATTGGGGAAGATCGGCAGGCTCAATATAGAGCCTATATATACTCAAATATTTTATAGACGACCGACGACCATGGAAACGGGTGAGAGGATGGAAATTATCAACGAAGCGGAAGTTGGCACCATCGAGTCGGGGGACGCTAAAGTGACGGTGGCGCCGTTGGGCGGGGAAATTGTTTTCGAGCTCCAGAGCAGCGTCATAAACCAGTATGGGCGTCAGATCAGGCGCGTCGTGATGGAGACGCTTCGCGGGCTGGGGGTGACGTCGGGCAGGGTTTCTGTGGTCGACAGGGGAGCGCTCGACTGCGCCATCAAAGCGCGCGTCGAGTGCGCCGTGTTCCGTTCGTCCGGATTTGACGGACGGATTCCGTGGGGAGGCGAGGTCAAATGACCGATCCCAAAAAACGCCTCAGGAGGACGATGCTGTTTTTGAACGCGCAGCGTCCCGGCCTCATGAAAGACGCATATATCTACGGAGCGGACTCCGTCATGTTCGATCTCGAGGACGCCGTCTCGGAAAATCAAAAGGACGCGGCCCGCTTTTCCCTCTACAACAGCCTGAGGACGCTCGATTACGGCGGGGCGGAGCGTATTGTCCGCATAAACGGCCTGGACAGCCCCCACTGGGAGGAGGATGTCCGGGCCACAGTGGCCGGCGGCGCCGAAGGCATACGAATACCTAAATGCGAACGGGCGTCCGATGTCAAAAGCGTGGAGCTCGCCATCGATTCCGCCGAGCGCGAGTTCGGGCGCGACGCGGGAAGCACGCTGCTGATGGCGGCTATAGAGAGTCCGCGCGGGGTTTTGAACGCGCTCGAGATATGCGAATCCTCCCCCAGGCTGTTTGGGGTGGCGCTTTCCGGCGGGGACTATCGTTCCGCTATGCAGACAAAATACCATCCGAGCGGAGTTGAAATGCTGTCCGCGAGGGGCAATCTTCTGATAGCGGCCCGCGCGTCCGGAGTGCAGTGCTTCGACACGGTGTTCACCGACCTGTCAGATATGGAAGGATTTCGGGCGGAGGTCATTTTGGACAAAGAGATGGGATTTGACGGCAAATCCATAATAAATCCGAGGCAGATACCGATAGTTCACGAGATATACGCTCCGACGGAGCGTGAGATCATGGAGGCCGAGAGGGTTGCGCGTTCGCTTCGCGAGAACGCGGACGAGGGAGTCGGCGTCTTCCTGCTGGACGGTAAAATGCTCGACGCGGCTTTTTTGAGAGGCGCAAAGCGCACATTGGCCCTCGCAAAAGCGAGCGGCCTCTATGACGGGGAGTTCTGATCATGAGGAACGCTGTTGGCAGGGATATTCCCGATTCCCTTTTGAAAAACGGGTACGAGGTATTCGAGGGCAACAACAAACTGGACGGTTATATTTACACCAAGCCGGGGCCGACGGTGCGCAGCCGCGTGAAGCCGGTTTCTGACAAAATTTTGGGCGGCATACGCGACGCGGTCGTCGGGTGCGGTTTGAAAGACGGGATGACGATATCGTTCCACCATCACTTCAGAGACGGGGACTATATAGTGAACATGGTCATGCGCGAGGTGGAAGCTATGGGCATAAAAGATATAACCATAGCCGCCTCATCTCTCGGGGACGCCCACGACCCGGTCGCCAAAATGATCGAAGACGGCGTGGTTACAGGAATACAGACGAGCGGAATCAGAGGCGGAATAGGGGAGGCGGTCTCCAACGGGCGTCTTGAGAAAATCGCGGTGATTCGCTCGCATGGCGGTCGCGTCAGGGCGATCGAAAGAGGAGAGGTTCATATCGACGTGGCGTTCATAGGCGCGCCCACATCCGACGAATATGGCAACGCCAGGGGCAAGGGCGGCAAATCCGACTGCGGGGTATTGGCGTATTCCATGGTGGACGCCAAGTTTGCCGATAAAGTCGTCGTTATCACGGATACCCTCGTTCCTTTCCCCAACCTGCCGGCGAGCATAGAGGGCGCCGACGTGGATTATGTCGTGGTCGTCGATGAAATAGGCAATCCCGCGAAGATAGCGAGCAAGGCCGCTCGAATGACGCAGGATGTCAGGGAGCTGATGATGGCGGAAAACTGCGCCAGGGTGATGGAGGCAACGCCGTATTTCAAGGACGGTTTTTCGTTTCAGGCCGGGGCGGGAGGCCCCTCTCTAGCGGTCTACCGTTTTCTCGAGCCTATGATGACGAGCAGAGGCATAAAGATGCAGTGGGCTTTGGGGGGTATAACCCAGCCTACCGTCGATCTGCTCGAAAAAGGGCTCATAAAATGCGTAGCGGACACGCAGGATTTCGATATGGCCGCGATCAATTCGGTGCACAGCAATCCGGGGCATCATGAAATATCGACGTCTCAGTACGCGAACCCCATGAACAAGGGGGCTTTCGTCAATAAGCTGGATTTCGTCATTTTGGCTGCGCTCGAGATAGACACGGATTTTAACGTAAACGTCGTCACCGGTTCCGACGGAGTTTTGCGCGGCGCCCCGGGAGGTCATCCCGACGCCGCCGCCGGCGCCAAGTGCGCCATAATCGTGGCGCCTCTCACGCGCGGCCGCATACCAACGGTCTGCGACCGCGTGGTCACGGTTACGACGCCCGGCGAGTCCATAGATGTCCTCGTGACCGATTACGGCATCGCGGTCAATCCGGCGAGGCCCGACATCGCCTCCGCCCTCTCGGACGCGGGCGTCGCGACTGTGTCGATAAACGCTCTGAAGGATCGCGCGTACTCCATAGTGGGTATTCCGGAAGACGTAAAATTTGCGGACAGGATAGTGGCTATCGTCGAAGCTCGCGACGGCGCCATCCTCGACGTGGTGCGTCAGATAAAAAGCTATGAATTCGATCCTGATTGAGACGGAGGTGAAAACGTCATAACATTCCATTGAAACGACCCAAAACATTGGCGGCCCGCCAAGAGCGGGCAAGGTATGTAATTTGAGAGCAAGAGAAGGGAGATTCGATATGCGTAAAGCTATTATTTTAATCATGGCCGCGATACTCGTCATGGGCGCTTGTGCGGCGTTTGCCGCATCCTATCCCAGCAGGAATTTCGACTGTATAGCCCCGGCGGGGCCCGGCGGCGGCTGGGATACCACAATGCGCATGGTGGCGAAGGTTCTGACGGAGCAGAAGTTCATCACGACGGCTATGCCGGTCACGAACAGGCCGGGCGGCGGCGGCGGCGTCGCGCTCGAGTATATACAGAGGAAAAAGAGCGATCCCTACCTTCTCACGGTGTTCTCTCCGCCCCTTATTCTCATCAATCTGACCGGCCAGACTCCGCTCGGTTATAAGAATCTGACCCCGATAGCGATGCTGATAAACGACTACGGCGCGTTCGGAGTGCCCAAGAACTCCAAGTACGCGAACATAGCCGAAGTGTTCGAAGCCCTCAAGAAGGATCCCAAGAGCGTGAAGATCGGCGGCACCTCGTCGATGGGCAGCATGGATCACATAGCCCTTCTCGTCGCGGCCAGGGCCGCCGGGGTCGAAAACCTCAAGGAGATCAACTACATAGCGTTCCAGGGCGGAGAAGGGCTTGCGGCTCTCATGGGCGGACACATCGACCTTCTGTCGACCGGCATGGCCGAACTCGTTGGGCCGAAAGAATCGGGCGACATCGAGGTTCTCGCCCTGACCGCTCCAAACCGCATCCCCAGCGGCCCTCTCGCCGACGTCCCGACCCTTAAAGAGTCCGGGATCGACGCCGAATACATCAACTGGCGCGGCATATTTGGAGCTCCGGAGATGCCCGAAGCCGAGCATGCCTTCATGGAGGACGCTCTGAAGAAGATGGCGGATACGCCGGAATGGAAAGCGGTCTGCGAGCAGTATGGCTGGACTCAGGTTTTCCTCGGGTCGAAGGATTTTTCCTCCTTCCTCGAGAAGAGCAACGAAGAGGCAAGGACGCTGCTCAGCGAGATAGGAATGCTTACCGCTAACTAAAAATAAGCGATTTCCTGAGTTCCCGCGCGGGGCCGTTGCGGTAACACGGCCCCGCTTTTTGAGAGGAGGGAAGTTTTTTGAGACCAAACGCATGGGTTGCGGTAACCGCCATTGTATTCGGGCTCGCCTATGGATGGCAGGCGCTGGGCCTGCGGAGGGCGCCGATAGGAAACCCGATGGCGCCGGTATATTTCCCGTTGGGGCTTGCTATCGCGATGGTTTTTTTCGGCGTTCTGCTATTTTATTCCGAGGCCCGCAAGGGACTCGACCTCGACGACAAGAGCAAACGCCCGAAATTTACCCTGCGCGGCATGAAGCTCATACTGATAACGATCGCGCTTTGCCTGCTGTACACCGTGACGTTCGACCGGCTGGGGTTCGTGTTTTCCACGGTTATTTTTCTTTTCGCGATGCTTTCCTTCATAAACGGTTTGGCGAGGACGCGCATGAACATCGTGGTAACGTTATGTTATTCGTTTGGCATGTGGTATATCTTCACACACGCGTTCCAGATAGTTCTTCCGGCTTCCCCTCTGGGGATATTCTAAATTGTTTCTCGATGAGAGGTCATAAAAAAAATGGGAGAAACCTTTGGTCATCTTTTAAACGGTTTTGCGGTTGTCCTCACTCCGGGCAACGCAATGTGGCTCGTGTTGGGGTCCGCTCTTGGAACGGTTCTGGGGATGCTTCCGGGTCTTGGCCCAACGACCGGCATCGCGCTTCTTCTTCCGCTCACCTTCAGTATGGCGCCGGCCACGGCGCTCATCGCCATGTGCGCGATATACTACGGAGCTATGTTCGGAGGCTCGCGCAGCTCGATACTGCTCAACGTGCCTGGCGACGGCGCCGCCGTCGCGTCCTGTTTCGACGGTTATCCGATGGCGCGTCAGGGACGCGCTGAATCGGCTCTCGCCATATCCGCGATAGCGTCGTTTATCGGCGGCATGATCTCCACGATAGCCTTCGTCCTCATGGCTGTGCCTATGGCGCGTTTCGCGCTCAGGTTCGGGCCTCCGGAGTATTTCGTGCTCATGATATTCGCCCTGGCCGCCACAGCCGCCATTTCCAAAGCCGCTCTTCTAAAGGGCATGATAGCTATGGTTCTCGGGCTGATGCTCTCCACCGTCGGCCTCGACCATCAATCCGGGATGCCGCGTTTCACGTTCGGCATAGGCGAACTTCAGGGCGGAATAGACTTCGTCATCGTTATCATAGGAATATTCGGCATCGGAGAGGTCTTCGAAAACCTGGAGCATATAGCGAAGGCGATAGTTAAGCCGGTTCAGACAAAATTCGGCCGCATATGGATAACCATGGATGAATGGAAGCGCTGCATAGGCCCAATCCTTCGTCAGACTCCGGTTGGGTTTTTCATCGGTATTCTGCCAGGCGCGGGCGGCACGATCGCCGCCATGATGTCGTACAACAACGAAAAACAGCTCTCCAAACATCCCGAGGAGTTCGGCAACGGCGCCATCGAGGGTTTGGCGGCGCCTGAAGCCGCGAACAACGCCTGTTCGGTGGGCGCCATGATTCCGATGTTCACGCTCGGGGTGCCCGGTTCCGGGACAACGGCGGTCATGCTCGGCGCCCTTTTGATACTCGGCCTCCAGCCCGGCCCGCTGCTTTTCCAGCATCACCCGGACATAGCGTGGGGCGTCATTGCGAGCATGATCCTCGGCAACTTTGTGTGCGCTGTAATCAACCTGCCGCTGGCCGGCCTGCTGGTGCGCGTTCTCTCGGTGCCGGGAAGGATACTGTATCCTCTCATAGTCGTGCTGGCCTTCCTCGGAGTCTATACCATCAACTTTTCCCCGGCTGATTTCATCCTGCTCACGATACTCGGTTTCGTGGGTTATCTGATGAAAAAATTCAAGGTTCCGACAGCGCCTTTGATACTGGCTTCGGTGGTGGGGGGAATGATGGAGGAGACGTTCAGGCAGTCCATAATGCTGTCCGACACGTCGTTTTGGATATTCGCGCGGTCTCCGATATGCGTGGTACTCTGGGCGCTCACCGCCATATCGATAGCATGGCCTTTCATTTCAGAGGCCATGGCCGCCAGGAAAAAGGCGGCGTGACCGCCTCGCCCGTCGTAGCTTTACCCCGCTATCAATTATAAAAATAGTGCTCCGGTCTCATTTTCATAGGACCGGAGTCACTTTTACGTTTCCATCCATCATGATTTTCATGCTCCCAAAAATTAATTATCGCAATGAATTAGAGCGCTTTTATTTTGAATTACCGCGTTGCCCGAGGCAATTTATCTCAAATATAAGGTTTAAGGGCAAAAAGGAACAACATAGTTCTATATGCTCAATTTCTAATGTCCCCTATACCGCAGTATTAAAATCCCGTATAATATAGTTAATTAGTCTTATATGGTAAGTTAAACCGCAATGACGACTACGATGTTTTCCGATTCAGAGTTCGGGATATGTCGGGTCGAGGCCAGTTCGGGAAGGTGAGAAAATGAAGCATAAGGCGAGTCGTGGATTTTCTCTGATAGTGGTGTTGATAATAGCGATGGTGGGTCTCGCTGTGGTCGGCGCCGTCGTTCAGCTGGTCGGCCAGTCGAGTGGCGCCGGCAGAACCGCGTCGGCCAGCGCGGAAAAATATAATTTTCTCCAGGACGCCGTGGAAAATGGCAAAGCGAAGTTAAAAAGCATGACGGACAACACCGATCCTGTGCCTAGATACACGATACCAGGATCGGGAAAGATTGGTTTGGTGGAAGACCTCCTGATCACCAGCGGAGACATCGTTTCGCGTCGCTTGCTGAGCGGCAGCGAGAGGGGCAGGCTGGGAATAGAGCCTGGAAAAAACGCGTATCTGACCGTTCGGATATACGATTTGGAGTACGACCATACGATACTTGACTCGACGCTTGGTAGTGACCCGACGAAGGCGAAAGTCTTGTCCATGATTCCGCCCTCGCTTTTAGAAAGCGCCACACCGGATCCGAACATTGGCAAGTATCTTATTCGCGCGACGCTTGATGTTGATGACGCAGATCCCTCTATCCTCGAGAGCGCGATATTGCAGTCAAACAAAA
>JAITOL010000008.1 GCA_031289955.1 Synergistaceae bacterium | reverse complement strand
ACAGAATTGCCGCCGCCGAAGTGAGCCACGATAAATGTCATCTCCTCGAAGGCGCGGCCAGACTCCTTGGCCACGGCGATCCCCATGGCGCGGCTGTTCAAAACATGGCACATGCTGTCGTGCTCGATACCCTTGACGCCAAATATACGGGCAAGGGGATTCAGCTCGTCGGCCGTTATGGGATCGTACATGTATGCCGGAATATTCACCTCTTTCGCGATGCGGGAGGCAATAATAGGGCCGAGGCATGCCGGGTGGGGTTCCTTAGGCCGCTCTCGAAGGGCGGTGACAAGCGCGTCGCTTATTATTGTCGCACCGGAGCGAATGTCAGGCGGCGATCCGCCGCGGGAAATCACGCAGTCAAGTTTACTGAGGGCAAAACCAATCTCGCTGATAAAGTCTGTAACCAGGCCATGCCGATAGTCCAGCTGGTCGAGTATCGAGCCAAACCTCGACAGCTCATCTCTGGAATGGGAAATGGCCTTTTTGTGCAGTTCCTTTGCATCCTCATAAACCGCGACTTTTGTCGAGGTTGAGCCGGGATTGATCACTAAAACAAACATGTTAACCTACACTCCTTTTCAGGATATTGGAACTCCGAAATTTCGTCATTTCCCCAAATCCTAATCTCTAATTCTAATTCTAATTCCAAGTCAAACGCGCATCCTGCGCGCTTGACTTGGAAAAGCCGCAATGCTGCACATTGCGCGGCGCGACATCGTGTCGCGCATTCCAAATCCCCCTGACCGGTTTCGATATTGCCTGTTTAGCCAAAAGCGAGTAACTCGATCAGCTTTACATTGTCGGGATGTAAAACGAGCCCGCCGCCTTCAATGCCGTGGATCAGCCTCACCACCTGCTCGTGTGTCGGAACGGGAACTCCGGTTTTTTTGCCCATCCTTACAACAACGCCGTTGATCGAATCTATTTCGCATTTACAGCCTTTTTCAAGATCCTGCAGCATGCTCGAGCGCAGTAGCCTGTGATGAACGCAAAGCTCCTCATATATCCCGGCCGTCTTGTCGCGCCCAGCTGCGGTGTCAAACGTCAGAAAGGCGGCCGTATCCGTCCCCTGTATCGGCTCGACCTTGACGTTTGAGGCCTTTGCCACTCGCAGGCACTCGTTTCCCAGATGTTGCACCAATCGCAGACTTTCGGGTCGGTCGTAGACTTGCCCGAAACTGCAGCCGGTAAGGGCGGACACGGCGCTGAAGGTCGAGTTGATGAGCAGTTTGGCCCACCTTATGCCCATCAGGTTCCTGTGGATTTTCACAGGGCACATGCACTCGAGAACCTCCTTGACTTTAAGAAGCTCCTCCGTCATTCCGTCCACGCGACCGAGGTCAAAACTCATAATATCGGGGTCAGACGTCATCTCGGAAACACCCGGCCCTTTGAAGGTCGCCCCCCATCCAACGACACAGCCGAAAACCCTGTCCCCGCCGAATTTCTCGGCAAGCGCATATTCGGGAAGGCCGTTCTGAAGCGTGCAGATGATGGTTTTTTCGTTTATGTGAGGCTTTATTGCCTCGATAGCTGAATCATTATAAGTCTGTTTGACCATAAAAAATATTAGATCATAGATCCCTTCCATCTTTTGCGGCGTGCGGGCGCTCAAGGGTACATTGAATTCCACCCTGCCAGTCACGGTCGCACCATCTTTGTTGAGCCTGGCGACGTGCGCTTCATAAATATCTATGAGATCGACCTGCCGGCCCGCTTTCGCGATATAGGCGCCGAGAATTGTGCCGAGGGAACCCGCGCCCATAATAGCTGTGCGCATAAGCTGACTTCCTTTCTTATTATCAGATGCCCAAGTAAGCCTTCTGCAGCTTTTCATTGCCGCTAAGCTCTGAAGCGGCGCCGGAAATCACGTTCTGCCCGGTTTCGATTACATAACCGCGCGTGGCGATTTCCAGAGAAGCGCGGACGTTCTGCTCGACGAGCAGTATCGTCATGCCAAGTTTATTGATTTTAAGTATGGACTCGAACACAGACTGCACGACGACAGGGGCAAGACCCAGCGAAGGCTCGTCGAGCATCAGAAGCTCGGGGCACTGCATAAGGGCCCGGCACACCGCGCACATCTGGCGTTCGCCGCCGGAAAGGCTTCCGGCGAGCTGGTTCCTGCGCTCGTACACTTTAGGGAACAAGCTGTAGCACAGTTCAAAAGATTCCTTGCGCTTCGCGCGCGGCCTTTTGTCGTATGAGCCAACGAGCAGATTTTCATAGACCGACATCTCAGGGAAAAGTTTACGGCCCTCGGGAACCTGCACAAGACCCATCGGGGCGCGCTTGTGGGCCGGCAGATAAGTGATGTCCTCGCCCTTATAATGAACGCTTCCCGATCTTGGGGAAAGGAGGCCGGAAACGGTATTTATAGTCGTCGTTTTACCGGCCCCGTTGCTTCCCAGCAAGACGATGATCTCACCCTGTTTGACCTCGAGTGAAACGCCGTGCAAAGCCTCGAAGCTTCCATATCTAACAAAAATATTATTTATCGTCAGCATGTGGAACCTCCTTGCCCAGATAGGAATCTATGACCTGTCGGTCAGACGCCACCGCGGCAGGGAGTCCGTCCGCAATCTTGGCGCCATGGTTGAGAACGACTATGCGGTGAGACAGGCTCATAATAGCGCGCATAACGTGCTCAATTATTATTATCGTCAGTTTCTCGTTCCTGTAAATGTCCATTATCAGCCGGAGGAACGTGTCCACCTCAGTAGGATTGAGACCGGCGATAACTTCGTCGAGAAGCAGGATTTCAGGCTCCGTCGCGAGGGCTCTGGCAACTTCCATGCGCTTGAGTTCGGGAAGTGTGAGCTCGCTGCCCATAGCGTCTGCACGCTGATATAACCCGACCTTTTCCAAGACGTCATCTGCTTTTTTCTCGGCGTCCCTGATTTTGGGATAACGAATAAAGGCGCCTACCATGACGTTGTTGCGGACGGTCATGCTGCCGAAGGGCTGGCAAATCTGATATGTGCGGCCTATGCCCAGACTGCATATCTTATCGGCGCGCAGATTTTGGATTTCCTTGCCCTTAAAAAGTATCTGACCGGCGCTGACATGGAAAGCGCCCGCTATCATGCTGAAAAGAGTGGTCTTGCCCGCGCCGTTGGGACCGATGAGCCCAAGTATCTCGCCGCGATACAGCTGGAACGTAACGTCGTTCACTGCCACAAGACCACCGAAACGCTTAGTGACGCCTTTACCTTCCAATATGACCTCGCGGTTCTCATTCGTCTTGTTTTCAGGCATCGCGTCCACCGCCCATCTCGGCTTTTTCGGCACTTGTCGGCAACTCCCCGCCGCCGGAGGACTTGCGGTCCAAACGGGCTTTTAGCCAGCCGAGAATGCCGTCAGGCATAAACAGGATTACAAGGCAGAGGACGACTCCGTAAAACATGCCCGAAAGCGGAGCAAGCGTCGTCCCGGTGGCGATGCGCAGAGCCTGCTGAACCGGCACGAGTATGAGCGCTCCCAGGACAGGACCCCAAAGCGTGTTCGCGCCTCCGACCACGCAGAAGATAACCATATAAAACGACATGTCTATTCCGAAAACAGCATTTGCGCCGACAAATAAGTTCATCGTGGTGTAAACCGCCCCTCCGATCGCCGTAAAAAACGCGGAAATAAAGTGCGATGTGAGTTTATAGCGGAGTACATTGACGCCCAGAGAGGCGGCCGCGTCTTCATTCGCGCGTATACTGCGGAAATAGAAGCCTGTTTTCGAGCGAGTGAGCCAGTAAGAAAAGACGAGGATGATTACAAGCAGGGCTAAAGCGATAAAATAGTACCATATCTTATTTATGAATTGCATATCGCTCGCAAGGAATGTCATGGGGATACGCAATCCCATAGGCCCGCCGGTGTCGAAGCCGAGAACTATTTCCTCGTTGTTGAAAACAAGACCGAACACGCTCATCAGAGCTATTGTCGCAAGCGCGTAATACATGCCTTTCAAGCGGAAAACAGGGTACCCGACGACTATTGACAGCAGCCCGGCTATCAGCCCGGCTATAATCATTCCGATCCACGGCGTAATCCCGAAGTGAACGAACAGCAC
>JAITOL010000157.1 GCA_031289955.1 Synergistaceae bacterium | reverse complement strand
AATCGCCTGGATGAAAGAAGGCGGCAGGAACGCGGAGATAAGCAAGCGCATGGCGGGCGGCGGCGATATAGCGGAAGACTCCGACAATTATAACGAGACGTTCGAAAAATTAGTGCAGCTTCTCGTGAAGCTCAGCAACGAGGTGGACGCCGAGGCGTCGGATATTGCCGAGAGCGGGACTGTGGCTATCCTCGTGTCGTCCGTCGTCTCGATATTGCTTGGCCTCGTCTTCGGAGTGCTGATCTCCAGGCTCATAACGGGCCCGATAAAGTCGATACAGGACAGCGTCGTTTTGTTCTCCGACGGCGACCTCGTCAGCACATTTCCGACCGCCGGCAAGGACGAGCTCGCCCAGATGGGCAAGGGACTTCAAAATATGGCCGACAATCTCAAAAATATAATCGGGTCGGTCAAAGAGGCCAGCGGTAACCTCAGCGAGACTTCCCAGGAGTTCTCAGCCCTGGCTCAGGAGACAAACGCGTCGGTGGAGGAGTTCCGCTCGAACGTGGAGGAGATGGGAACGAACCTCAACGCGCTCGCTTCCACAGGCGAGGAGGTCAACGCGTCGGTGGAGGAAGTGGCGGCTGGAGCGCAGGCAACGGCTGAAAAAGGCACCGACATCGCGCGTCAGGTAGACGAGGCGATGAACGCCGGTGAAAACGGCATGAACGCGGTACGACGCGTCGTGAATGGCATCGAGGGAGTGGTCAAGAACGCGGCTGACGCCGCTCACAGCGTCCAGGAGCTGGGTGTGAGAACCCGCCAGATACAGGGTTTCGTAGCTCAGATCGGCGGCATAGCCGACCAGACGAACCTTCTCGCGCTCAATGCCGCCATAGAAGCGGCCAGAGCCGGCGAGGCCGGACGCGGGTTCGCGGTTGTGGCGGAGGAGGTCAGAAAACTCGCTGAGGACAGCAACGTCGCCGCCAAAAACATAGCGGAGCTCGCGGAGACCATAACGGGCGATCTCGATAACGTCGTCAGCATCTCACTCGACAACGCAAAGGCCTCACAGGGCGCGAAGGACCTATCCCGCGAGACGGAGGAGATCATAGCGAGCATGATAGCTTACCTCAAGAGCATCTCCGGCGCCACTCAGGACCTGGCGGCCGTCTCCGAGGAACAGGCGGCGTCCAGCGAGGAGATCGCGGAGGCGGTGCAGAACATAGCGGCGAGAGTTGGAAGCACGGCGGAGGCCGGCGAAAACATCCGCTCTGGAGTAGGAGAGGTTGCCGTAGCGGCCGAGCGAATAGCGCAGGGCGCGGAGGGTTTGTCGAACCTGTCGGCCGAATTGCGCGACCTGCTGGCTTTCTTCAAAATGGAGGAAGCTGGAAGGGGCAGTTCGTCTGGAGTGAGCCGCATAAAAGCCCTCCCCTCATCAAAACATTGAACGAAAGAACCTCTCAAAGCACGCTGTTTTAAATTCCGCGGGGGGAGACGGCCTGATCGTCTCCCCTCGCGGCGACTCTGGGGGAGATAGTTTGGCCGCTAAGAATAAAAAATCCAAGTGGTTCATATTCGGGGTCACGAGCATGGCCAATTATGTAATAGCCTTTTCGGGTAACAGTATGAACATCGCACTCCCGTTGCTGGCGGTCAATTTTGGCGTATCGCAAAGCGTCATAAGCTGGCTGTCTCTGATTTATAACCTCTTGCCCTGTTGTACTCTTCTGATCTTCGGCCGTTTGGGCGATATATATGGATATAAAAGACAATTCATGGTTGGGTTTGTTTTTTTTGGGGTAGTTTCGATACTGACGCCTTTTTTTGCAACGAATCTCGCTTTTTTGATTTTTTGCCGCGCCCTGCAGGGAATGTCCTACAGTATGCTCATATCGATAACACAGGCAATCGTCAGTCTTACGTTCGATTCGACTGAACGGGGAATGGCGCTCGGCATCAACTCCGCGTTCGTATCTGTCGGCTCAGCTTCGGGTCCGACGATAGGAGGTTTCTTGCTCAAATATTTCGACTGGCGCGCTATTTTTCTGTTCAACGTCCCGTTTTGTGTGGTAGGTTTTATAGTGGCGATGCTCGTCCTGGAGGACGACAAGCACAAAGAAGCGGTCCGGGGCGGCGTCGATTGGTGCGGCGCGCTGTTTTTCGCTGTTTTTATCGGTACTCTCATCCTCGGGCTGAACTTCAGCGGAGAGTGGGGCATGCTCTCCGCGCGTTTTTTGGGATGTATCGCGGTGAGCGCGCTCGCGATAGCGTTTTTCATACGATACGAGGCGTCCGCCGCTTCTCCGATCATGAGGCTCGATCTGTTCAAAAACCGCACTTTTTCATTGTCGAACACCACTTGTGCCTGTAACTATATGACGCAGCAGATGATAATCTTCATGACCCCTTTTTTCCTGATCGACATCCTGTCGATGGGGCCGGACCGGGCTGGTTTGGTTATGCTCGCTTATCCGTCGGCGATTATACTGTCGTCGCCTTTGGGCGGCCGTATGGCTGATAAGTATGGCGCCCGCCCGCCAGCGATAATGGGATTGCTGATGATTATTGCAGGCAGCGCGGTTCTGAGCGCTCTAAAAGAGTCCTCCAGCACACTGATGGTCACGGCCATGCTGCTGCTGGTTGGGATAGGCAACGGTTACAGTGTCTCCGCGGTCAATACTTCAATATTTTCCACTGTCCCGAGAGATCAATCCGGTGTCGCCTCAGGCATAGTGGCCACTATGCGAACCGTCGGGCAGACAATCGGCATATCATGCGCCACAGTCGTTCTGGCGCTGCGCCAGACTGTGTATAGCGCGAACCCGCTGCTCGATTTTAACGGAGCTTATCTAAAAGCGCAGAGGGATACTTTTTTTTTCGGGATATTCATAACAACGGTCGCGCTGATTTTAGTGTACAAATTACCAGGCGCTCCGTCTCAAAAAAATTCTAAAGGAAGGGCTGATTAATTGTTAGAGGCCTGAAGGGTAAAGATTGGAATCCAGTCTGTCTCGGCGGTACATTTCAGCGTTGGCGGCGTATTGCGAAACAAACGCTCGCGGTTTATACTGTTTCCGTATCGTTACGGCAATCACACTGTTTGGAGGGATCGCGCATGTTTTGTGTAAAATGCGGGCAGCAAATGAAAGAAGAGGCTGCCTTTTGCCCGCACTGCGGCGCCAAATCGGCGGCAAATATATTTTGTTCGGCGCCGGGGCCGTAGTTATTCTCCTGATAATCGGCGTCGCCATAGGAAGACTTTCCTCCTCGCGAAGCCCCTCGGCCGCCCCTGGCGCGACCGCCGCGTCCGCGCCCGGCGCCGGCGGCGGGATCAAGTACGATCAAAGCGATCCGGTCTCTGTGGTGCTCGCCTACGCTCTCGCCCTCCATCGTTATGACGCGGCGGTGATAGATGCCCTTTACCCAAGAGAGTCAAGAGCAGTGAACGGGGATGATTTAAGTAGGGAATACGCGTTCATGGCAGACTTGCCCGAGGAAGATATCGACATTTTTGAATATCAGACTACTAACTATATGATCATGAACAAAAATCCGGGGCGTCATGGTATATGGGTCTCGTGTGGCAAAAGAAACCAAAGCTATTATATCACAGATAGTTCCGAGTATATTATCGAAAGCGGATCCCTAGGCAAAAGGCTCTATCCCCGCGACTAAATCTCCCCGGCAGGCACGAGCGCGGCGGTAAGGATGTCCGATTCAGGAAATTGAAATGCTGTCATGAGGCTAAGGAGGCATAGAAAATGCCGCTCAGACCGGAAACTCAGGAAATACTGATTGAAAGCGCTAAAAAATACGGGGTAAAAAGCCTTTGGCTCTTTGGCTCTTTGTTGATTGTCGGCGAAGAAGACGCGGAAGACATTGATCTCGGAGTGGAAGGAATCGACAGGAGCAAAGCCTGGGACATGTACAGCGAATTATTTGATGTGATACACGAACATTGCCGGAAACCTCTTGATTTTGTCGAAATGGATGAACCTCTTTCAATCGTGCATGTCATCCGCTCTGAGGGAATTAAACTCTATGAAAGAGCTTCCTGATTTTGTAGCGTCGGAATATGGAGTTCGAATGGGATGAAAACAAGAATCAGAGTAATATCGGGAAACATCGGCTTTCGTTTCAAGAAGCTCAAGAGGTCTTCTTCGATGAAAAACGTCTGATTATTAAAGATAGCAGCCATTCCGATCAGGAAGAGAGATTTTTTTGTATC
>JAITOL010000152.1 GCA_031289955.1 Synergistaceae bacterium | reverse complement strand
CCCGTAGCCCGTAGCCCGTAGCCCGTAGCCCGTAGCCCGTAGCCCGTAGGATCGTATTCGGTTTTATTTGGCTGTCAAGAGGGTTTAGCGCCATTTTTATGTCTCCAGTCGATAATTTTTCCCGCGATTTCCGCACTTTCCGCGTGTTCTGAATTATATACTAAATTTATCGCAATGTATCGGGAATATTAATCGGGCAGGAGGCCGCCATTAAAGGGTGAACCGTAAAAATCAGGCTGCTGCCGCGTTCCGGCCAAACGCGGCGAACGGCAAAAAATTATCCGCGCGAATTTATTACCTTGCCTGGGGGCGTCGGATCGATAAATATGCCAAGGTGTGATTCAAATAATTTTTCTGGATTGTCGGCCATTTCCCTGATCGCCAGCAAGATTTCTCCTAATTCCTCTTCAGTCGCCTTATGCTTTCGCTTTTCAATGGGGAAATCGTTAGGGCTCGATGATTCTATCTGTGCGGATTGCGGCTCGCTCTCATTTTTAATATCCTCGATTTCACCAATGCCGTATTTCTCGAGATTTGTAATCCATACCTCTCTCCAAGCGCTATCCGACTGCGCTTTTCCCTTTCTGTTTTTACTTTCAATACGACTCGTGTCGCCATGCGTATTGACCGCTTGAGTAGGCAACTTATCGAACGATCTATTCCACATGCCGTTTTCCCCCCAATTTAGTACGCACAGCGAAGCGCTCCCGAACATAAATAGAATAACCTCAATCGCATTAATACTCGACAAACTTCAGGAAAGAATCGCTAATGAATTGCAAAGAAATGCAAATTTGAGGATCGATACGAGCAAGCCTATTGAATTTCATGAAATGATCGCCGATACTCGAAGGGAATATTAAGCTGCTATGAACTTGAATGAAGGGAAGTAAAAGCGCTTATGGCCAAAAGTATGCTGATGATAGATGACGACAAAGATCTGATTACTCTGCTCGATGAATATTTTCAATCCGAAGGATTAAAATGCACCGGCGTTACTTCTGGGGATGAAGGGCTTAAATTGCTTATGAACGACGCGTATGACATAATATTGCTGGATGTAATGCTTCCAGGGCGAGATGGTTTTGAAATACTTAAAGAGATAAGGAACGTCTCGCCAATACCCGTAATCATGCTGACGGCAAAGGGAGATCCGATAGACAGGGTGTTGGGGCTTGAGTTTGGGGCGGACGACTATATATGCAAACCATTCATTATGCAGGAGCTTTCCGCCAGGATACGCGCTGTGCTGAGGCGAGCCAACGGCGCCCTCGGGGCGTCTGCTCAAGATATCATTTCAGTGGCGGATCTCGAGATGGACTTGAAATCCCGCTCCGTAAAGACCAACGGCCAAACCATACCCCTCACTAACGTCGAATTCAGGATACTTGAAATCCTGCTGTCTCGCGTGGGCGCTAAAATATCCTCTGAAAAACTATCGATGGATGTTCTGGGGCGAAGCCATACTCCCTTCGACAGAAGCCTGAGCGTACACATAAGCAAATTGAGACACAAACTCGGACCGTATCCCTGCGGAAGCGAGCGGATAAAAACCATGCGGGGAGAAGGGTTCATGTATGTTTTCCCACAATGAAAACGGGGAGAACGACGCGGGGAATGACCGATCATTTCTCGGCCACCTTTCTAACCAGAGTGCGCAGCAACCGTGGATAAATTTCCATAGCATAGGGAAGGTGAATGCGTTCGGTGTTTTTATGCGCATCCTTGCCGATCGGTCCCATGTTGAGAATGGGAATGTCGAGTTCTGAAAACGCCTCGATTGGGAGGCTGTAAGGACGTCCCCAGCAGGGCATGTTGCGGGCGAACAAATCCAGCTCCACGATATCTCCCTGGAAACCGCAATAGCTCAGGTCGGATACTCCCTCGAAAAGAGGGCGTATCTCCATCGCTTCGCCATAGAGCGCCCTAGTTTCCTCCACCATTTCGGAGGCAATTCGTTCCATGCGCTTCTCGTCCTCCGTCTCGCCCAGATTGACTCTGGGCGGGTACCAGGGGGGAAGGAAACCGATCACAACCGTGGGAGAAGCCAATGCGGCCTCCTCGACCATCGCGTCGACAAGACAGGCCGCCCGGACACGCTCGTCCTGGTCGCCACCAGCCGCGGACAGAGTTCGCTCCAAAAACATGGGGTACGCGTCGCCCAGCTTTCGTTTGACCAAGGTCAGGAGAGCTTCGAAAGTCATCACGGCCGGCTTCCACCGCCGCACGCCTCCGTCCGTGCAGCGCTCGGCGGCGGCACGCAAAGCGGCGTGCGCCACATCGCCCAATTCGGCCAATATTTGAGTCGGGAGCTTCGTTGCGGTCAGGCAGCCGTAAAACGCAAACGCCTTCGTCATAATCGTCGCTGAGTAGTCCTTTCGCAAATCTATCTGACGAATACACGCATAGGGCGGATAAGAAACGCCGCGGAGAGAATCCGCGTATTTCGGATTGCCCTCCAGTATAGTGTTGATGCGCGAGATGACTGGGGCTGCTGAAAAACCCTCATAGTACTCACCAATGTGAGTCTCCCGGCCGTGGCAATAGAAAAAGACATTGATCTTTCCGAGACTGCCGAGGTAGATCGACGGTTTAGCGTCGCACCCGGCCGCAAACGTGGATTCCAAGTCGATACAGGCGAGATACTCGAGTCCATCCTGTTTTGTGATCTCGGCCAGATAGCTGGCAGCCGCGAGCATACCACGCGAGTTGTTCTCCTCGTCCGGCACCCCAAGAAGAATGATATTCGCCCTAAGTCGTTCCGGATGCTGGCTTGCTTCGAATAAAAGGTCCAGCCCCACGGAAAGACCGCTCTTCATATCCGCGACTCCGCGCCCAAAGAGCCAATCTCCGCTTTCCAGGTCCGACGCGGCATCGGAGGGAAGATCCGCGGCAGCGATTTTTTTCGTGTACTCCTCCGGGTCAAATGCCCATTGATCCAGGACACCGAAGGTCTCGACGCCCACAACGTCCATATGTCCCAGCAGGATTACGGTTTTCTTTGTCGGAGGGACCGCCCGGACGACCGCGAAGACAAAGTGCCGCTCGAGTGCGTCATTTTCAAGAGGGACGAGGCGCAGATCATTTGGGTGTTCAAGAAAATACGCCTGCTCATGCAGTTTGCTCGCAATGAACTCGGCAATCTCGTTCTCCCCTTCCCTGGATGGAGAGACGCTCGGTATTTTAACCATTCCGACAAGCAGCTTGTATAGGTCAAAGTTTTGATATCGCTTCATGGCGTGGCCATCATCGCCCCTCTCATAACGTTCCGTACACAACTCTACCGCCAACAACGGTGCATACGACATTTACCTTCTCACGCTCCTTTACAGTGCCGCTAAATATGTCGCGATCCAGCACCGCAAAATCCGCCTCTTTGCCGCTCTCCAGAGAACCTGCCCAAGAATCGATTCCGGCGTTTTTCGCTGGATTTATCGTGTATAGACGAAGCGCCTCATCAACGGTCAGGCATTGCTCGGGCATTCGGACGTCGCGGCCCTTCCGCCGGTTGACAGCCGCCCAAATTCCCGCCCATGGGTTGAGTGAATCGGCGGGGCAGTCGCTTGATCCATTGATTCTGATCCCGGCATCGATGAGGTTTTTCCATGAATATGCCCAGCCTTTTTCTGCCCGATGACCGAGACGAGCCGGCGCCATTGTCCAATCGGTCGTCAGAAACACAGGTTGTACTGTCGCCGCGACTCCCAGGCGTCGCATACGTTTGACCTGATCCGGCCTGCAAACGGTGCAATGATTTACGATAAGGGGCAATCTTTGTGTGGCAGGACAACTCTGGGAACCTTCCGTCACAGCTTCCAACGCATCCAGCAATTGATCGAGCGCGGCATCCCCAATAGAATGAACGAGCGCCTGTGAGTTTGAGTCATAAAGAGATTGGAGAACAGATATCAGGTTTTCAGTGTCATACAGCAGCAATCCACTTTGAGAGGGCGCGTCCGTATATGGCTCCGTAAGCGCCGCGGTCCTTGCGCCCAAGCTGCCATCTAAAAAAATTTTGGAACCCAGGGTATCGATCCATCGGCTCCTGCCCATCGGCTGTTCTTCGCGCTCAGGCATCGTGTCGTGATAAGCCAGTATCCGGGCCTTCAATCCGCCTTTGGCGTATAATTCGAGGTAGAGGCTCATATCCTCTTCTACGCACATGCTTTTTGCGCCGCATACGAATAACGTAGTGAGGCCATACGCGGAGCACTCGTCAATGCCCCGCCTCAGCAGATTGAGAAGTTTCTCGCGGCTGAACATATCTCTTTCCATCAGCGCATAGATACGCGCCTGCTCGCCTTCAACGATAATACCGTTCGGCTTTTCATGCGTGTCAATGCCGCATAGCGTCATAGCGCGAGTATTTAATACGGATGCGTGCAAACAAGCTCTCCGCACAAAGATGGGGTTTGGCACGGCTAATGAGTCCAAATCTTTCCTCTCCGGCATGATCGGGATATCCCATGATGTTTCGTCGAGACCGCAGGCGCAGATCCAATCGTCCGGACCGGCTTTTTCGGCTCTCTTGCATAGGATGAGGAGCATATCTTCTTTATTTTTTATGCCCGATAAATCTATGAAGATTTTTGATTTTGCGTATGCTTGCAGATGAATGTGAGCATCGCACAGACCGGGAATGATAATTTTACCATTTAGACGGAGCTGCCTGCTCCCGTCGAAGAGAGGATGACGTTTTATGTCGCGTTGCATACCCACGGCTAAAATATTGCTCTCTGAATATAAAAGAGAATCGGCGGGATGATTTTTTGGGGTCCCGGTCCATATCTTGTCGCATGAAATACACATAATGTTCGTCACTAACTCAGCCCCCTTTTTGGCTTTTCGGAAAACTTGACAGCGTAGAATCTTTTGTATATTATGTGCAAAAATAATTTTTTATATTTTACATCATATTTGCGGAAGGAGGTAATGTTCTAATGAAGATATGGGACGCGCCATAAATATAGACAAAGTATTTGCGTTAATTCGGGAACGCGCATGTATTTTTTATTCTTCTCACTAAAAATTAGGAGGTTTATTGATGAAAACATCGGTAAAGTTTTTTATGATGTCGCTCGTGACAATTCTCGCGCTGCAATTTGCCGCAAGCGTCTCTTTCGCCGCGCAGGAGGCGCAATATAAATGGCGTTTTTCCATTCCGTGGACGCGGCCTCTTTTGCAAAAGGGTTTTGAGGACTTTGTCGAACGAGTCAAACAGTACACCGACGGCAAGGTCGAGATAAAAATTTTCCCCGACGGGCTCATTGGAAACCACGACGAGTCCTTTAAAAGCGTCCAGGCCGGCGACACCGAACTGGCCATGCTCGTTCCCTATGTCTCGCTGGTACCGGGCGGCGCGCTCAATTTTATGCCCTGGACCGTATCCAGCTACGCGGGTTTCTTGATGGCTTTCGATCAAGAGAGCGGAATACTTCATAATATCATGACCAAGGCTTACGAGGATGTCAACATGACGCCAATTTTTACCGTAGCCTCCGGCGGATACGGCCTCGCGAACAACATACGGGAGATCAAGACCCCAAGCGATCTCAAAAACATCAAATTCAGAGTCTCAGGCTCGACGGCTGGAGTCAACGCTCTCGGTAACATGGGCAAAGGCACCGGCATGACGATGGAGACCATTCCATGGTCAGAACTCTATAACGCGCTTTCCCGCAAGGTCATTGACGGCTGCTGGACGACAATTGGCCTCATTATCGCGGAGCGTCAATACGAGGTTCTGGATTACTATACCGACCTTGGATTCATGTGGGATGCCGCCCAGGTAGTCATCAACAAGGATCTTTGGAATGGTTTGCCGGATGACACAAAGAAGCAGATCGAAAAAGCCGCAAAGGAGTCCATGGATCTCTGCCTCAAGCTGCAGATGGACGCGGAGGCCGGCGACATCGAGACTTTAAAAAAGAATGGACTGACCCCCTATATTCCGACACCGGCGGAAAAGGAGGCGTTCTTCAATGCCTCTAACATGAAAGTGATTTGGGACGAAGAAATAACCCCATGGCTGGATAAGGCCTACCCAGGACAGAACATGACGGAAAAAGTCATGGATGAGTTGGATAAAATCAGAAAAGCCGCAGAGGGTAAACGATAAGGATTAAGGATATCGATCGCGAGTTCCTTCCGCAGCCGCGGCATTGTCCACGCTGGAGTTTTTAAGGAACTCGCGATCTCTAAAAACGAGGTGACAACATGAAAAAATTTAACGCGTTGCTTGGAAATATTGAAAGTATAATTGCCGGCTTTTTCCTGCTCGTCACGACGACGACGGCATTTTTTCAGGTTTTGAACAGGCATATTTTCCACTTTGCAATCATGGGCATGGGGGATCTGTGCGTTTACGCTTACACAATATCTCTCTTTTTCGCCTTTGCCTATGCCTCTTACGAAAGCATTCAGACGTCGGTTGAAATCATCCCAAACAGACTGGCACAATTTAAGAATAAAAACATACATAAATACTACTGCATTTTCCTAGATCTGCTGTCCATTGTGATAGTCGCGGTGTTCGTGTTCTCTTTATACGGGATGCTAAAGAAGGCAATTCGATATCCGGAGTGGGGTACTCTTATTCGCTGGTTCAATATGAGCTGGCTTGTGTACGCACTGTTCTTCACTTTCTGCCTGTGCGTGTTTCATATGCTGCTCATATTGCGGGGCAGGATCGCCTCCAGAAATGGCGGTAATGGCTGATGGAATTTGGTATTTTTCTCACAGTCTTGCTTTTTTTCGGAGGCCTGATTTGCGGAATACCCATTGGATGGGTATTTCTCGGCAGTACATTTGCGGGCCTTTGGGTTTTGGGCGACTCGATTGGTTTTACAGCGACGTCCTTCTTTCAGACGTTCAACTCCGAAATATTGAGCGCGATAGGTTTTTTCATACTTGCGGGCAATCTGCTGTCAGTGTCTGGTCTTGCCAGCCGTATCGTCATTTTTACATATGCTCTTGTCGGCCAGTTCAAGGGAGGATTGGTCTCCGTAGCGATAGTCGGCAGCACTTTTATGGGCGCTTTAACGGGTTCGTCACTCCCCTGCATCGCGGCGCTGGCCCCTATTATGGTCCCGGAGCTGGAAAAATTCGGCTATAAGCGAACATACACAACGGCGGTGTTATGCGCGTCCAGCTTTTTGGGGTACCTGATTCCGCCAAGCGTGCCTGCGCTCATCTATTGCCTTGTGGCGCAGCAATCAGTCGCCGCCCTTTTCCTCTCGACTGTGATTCCAGGCCTAATTCTTACAGGAGGATATATTCTTCTCAATTCATTCATCGTCAAGCGATATATGGAAAATGAAAAACCCCCTTCCGCGACGAATGATGTTGAAAATCCCGGCCTCATACAGCATGGAATTTGGATTTCGCTGAAGAACGCCTTACCCGCGCTCGGATGTCCTCTCATCATCCTCGTCGGGATCTATGGAGGACTGTTTACCCCCAGCGAAGCGGGCGCTGTGGCCGTGTTCTACACCGTATTGATTGGCTGGGCGATCTATAGGGAGCTCTCATCGGCTTCTTTCCTGAAATCTGTCACAGACACAGTGAGAGTACTTGGCATGTCTGTGATTCTGCTTGGCGGAGGCACGGTTCTCACTCGCTTTTTCCTGCGCTATGGAGTGGCGCAGAGCTTTGCGCATTTCGTAATCACGCTCTTCAATAGCAAGACGTTAATCCTTCTTTCGATCAATATATTCCTCCTTATTCTGGGAATGTTCATCGATGGGATACCAATTCTTGTCCTGGCCGTTCCGCTTATACTTCCCATAGCGAAGGAGTTGGGAATCAACCTTGTTCACCTCGGAGCTTTCGTCATCGTCAACGTGGGCATTGGAGTCATCACTCCGCCGTTTGCGATATCGATTTTCTTCAGCACAAGGCTTTGTAACGTAAAAGCCGCTGAAATAATACCTCCCATTTTATTATATCTCTTTTGTGTGGCCATACCGGTCCTGCTGCTGACGACATACGTACCGGCCATCTCCTGTTGGCTTCCCACTTTACTTCTCGGCAAGTCAGTCGTTGGTCCATGGTAAAGGCGATTTTATATCCGGCTGCCCGGCGCTGAACCAAAGGTCTATGATAACCCCGACATTGATATCGTCTAAATAGAGAAGACTTCGCACTTTGCATTTATTCACATTGAGCCGAGGGAATTTATGATACTATTTGATAAGGCTGAGTTAATTAGCGCTTCCCTAATTCTCAAAAATTATTATTGGGAGGGATTACCTGTGGGTATTTTTACATTACAGCGAAATGTTCTAACGCGAGTCATGCTCTTTGCGGCGCCGCTCTTCATCATTGCTTCCGGCGGCTGCGGCGGCGGAAGTTCGGTGGCGACGAACCCGGCGCCTGACGATGTCCCAGCCGATGCCGCGGCTGGCATAACCGTTGACGGCCCGGATTATTCAATCGGCGGCAGCGTGATCAACATCGCTGGCGGCGGCGAATACGTCGTTTCGGGAGCGATGTTGGACGGGGGTGTCGTCGTGGACGCTCCTGGGGAGGTTGTAAACGTCGTCCTGTCCGGCGCGACGATCAGAAATTCAAACGGTCCCGCGATCCTGGCGAAGGCCGCGTCGTCTGTGAGAATAACGCTGTCGGACGGCGCCGTGAACGTTCTCTCGGATGGAGGCGCGGACGAGGATCACGACGCCGCGATATTCAGCTCGGTCCCTCTTGTCCTGGACGGCGACGGCGCGCTGGATGTTACTGGAAACAATCAGGAGGGGATAGCGAGCGACTCGACCCTCACGGTAAACGGCGGCAATATTCGAGTCGCGGCGGTTGACGACGGACTCAACTCCGGAGAGGGCATCGTCATAAACGGAGGATACATATATATCGACTCCGTTGGCGACGGCATCGATTCGAACGCCGCCCTCACAATCAACGGAGGAACCATCATATCGCTCGGAGGCAAGATGGACGACGGACTCGACGCGGATGAGGCCGTGTTATTGAACGGCGGAACGATAATTGCCACAGGTGCGAACAACAGCACGCCCGACGCGTCTTCCTCGCAAAAATACATCCTGCTGTCATTCGGTGACGTCCAAGCGCCGGGGACGATGGTGCATATTGAGGAGAACGACGGAACGGAGATAGTCACGTTCAAACCCGCCAAGGAGTATGAGGGGTTCCTTTTCAGCTCGGACGCGCTGAGGAGCGGGGTCGTTTACAGCGTTTACTCCGGCGGAGAGTACGATGGAAGCGAGCGGGACGACGGCCTGTGCGCTGGCGGGACATATAGCGGAGGAACTAGATTGTCGCACTTCAACAGCGGCAGCGCGGACGAGGATTTCATAATCTCCGGGACCGGCGGCGTCTTCAGCCTCGGGGAAGGGCAGCAGGCTCCTGTATCCCCAGGTGGGGCTCTCCCCCCGGCGGATGGTGGTTTACCGCCAGGCCATGCGGGAGACCCAGGCGGACCGCAGCCGCTGGTCAGCGGGGATATGCCCCAAGTCGGACAGCGGCCATAGCCATTCGGGCACGCGCATGGCGATGTCGCGGAGTGGCGTTAGACTATGAAGATCAAGGTCAGATTCTCACTTTTTTGGAAGGTCTACCTGACGATGCTGGTGGTTCTTTTCCTGCCAATCATGATTTTTGCCCTGTTAGATCTTTTTCACAACGAAGATAACCGGCGGCAGCCCTCTGGAATAATGCAAAATCTGGAGTGGAACGCGGGTAAAATCGCCGAAGAATCTGAATCTATCGACGATGAACACATGCTGTCGTGGGTCGCGGTTGTAAACGAAAAGAGCGATTTAGAGATATATATTCACAGAGACGGGACCAGTTTTTTCTCGCCAGGCGCGGAATGGCTTGCCGACTATGTTCAGCCTGTCGAGCCGCACAGACCTGGCCAGCCGTTGCTGTCGTCGGTCGTTACACAATCGGGTCGCACTTACGCGACAGCCGCCATGTATCCCTTCGGTCATGAGACAAACGCTTTCAGGACGCCCAGAATCCCATTCCATATGCTGGGTGCGGTAGTAATCTGCCTGATCATCAGCTTCATGCTGGTGCGAAATTTTATAACGCCGCTGTTGGAGCTGAGCATGATCACAGGAAAAATGCAAAATGGCGACTTGTCCGTTCACGTCGGATCTAAGGTGACAGAACGAGGCGACGAGTTTGCGGACTTGGGGCGAAGTTTCAACAAAATGGCGACGCGCGTGGAAAGTCTTCTATCGTCTCAAAAGAGGTTATTGAGCGATATTTCTCATGAGATTCGCTCCCCTCTGCAACGTATCGAAGTCGCGGTAGCGCTTTTGAGAAAAGGCCGATCCACTGAAACTAAAAAATATATCGACCGTATCGAACTTGAAATAGGGCATATCGACGATATGGTCGAAGAATTGCTGACTCTGACCAGGCTCGAGGAAATGCCAATTATGCGTCGAGAAACAGTGGAACTCGGTGAAATAATTTGTCCGATAGTCGACGACGTTTCTTTTGCGTATAGCCTCAAGAAGGACAATATACATTTAAATCTGCAAAAATCGTCCGTCTCAGGCGACGCGGTCCTTCTGAGCCGCGCGCTGGGAAACGTGATATTCAACGCGGCCCGCTACACCACGCCTGATACTGGCATCGAGATAGACTCTCGTCAGGAGAAAGATCGCGCCGTCGTGATCATAAGAGATCACGGACAGGGCGTTCCAGAGGATGAGCTGGATAAAATTTTCCTGCCGTACTACAGGACAGACAAAGCGAGGGTGCGGTCTCAGGGCGGTGTCGGCCT
>JAITOL010000044.1 GCA_031289955.1 Synergistaceae bacterium | reverse complement strand
CACGCTGATATCGGCCGGCAGCGTCGGCATAGCCGGAAACCAGACCGGAGCTTACAGCATAGACAGCCCCGGCGGCTGGCAGCTCATCGGCCGCACGCCGCTCAAACTCTTCGATCCAGCCGACGATAAAAACCCTACGTTGATAGACGCCGGCGACTGGATCAGGTTCAGAAGCATAGCCAAAGAGGAGTTCGACTCTTTGAAAAATGACGTCGGCGCCGGCGTCTACGTGCCGGAACGCATAGTCGAGAGGAGCGGGAAATAATGTCGCTGCTCGTTGAAAAACCTGGAATGCTGACGCTGGTGCAGGATCTGGGGCGATGGGGACATCAGTTCAGGGGCCTCACGGTATCGGGCCCGATGGATCAGTTTTCGCTGCGCATGGGCAACGTCATGCTCGGAAACGACGAGAACGACGCGGCGCTCGAAGTGACTCTGTTCGGCCTCGAAATATCATTCCTGGAAGAGCGGTGCGTCGCGCTCACCGGCGCCGACCTCGCGATGCGAATCGATGGCGTCCCGGCCGCATCGTGGACGGCGCACCATGTCCGGCAGGGCGGACGCCTTGCGATAACAGGGCTTCCGGCACTTCCAGGCGGAGGGTGCCGCTCGTATCTCTGCGTCAGCGGAGGCGTCGACGTACCGATGGTGATGGGAAGCCGTTCCACCTTCACGCGCGGCAAAATCGGCGGATACCATGGACGCGCGCTTGCCGCTGGAGACGTGGTCGAAACGTTCGACCCAAAACCACTCTGGAGAAAATCGGCGGGCTTCGTATGCCCTCCCGAGCTGAGACCCACCCTATACAGGGACGAGCCGCTCCACACAATGGACGGCCCCCAGATAGACGCCTTCACCCAGGCAGGGATAGACACGTTTTACAACGAACCTTACGTCGTCGCCAACGAGGTCGACAGGATGGGCTATCGTCTCGACGGCCCCAAGATAGAGCATAAGACACGCGCGGATATAATATCGGACGGCATAGTCCACGGCTCGGTGCAGGTGCCCGGAGAGGGCAAACCCATAGTCCTGATGTCCGACCGTCAGACCACCGGAGGTTACACAAAAATCGCAGTCGTGAGCACGTGGTCTGTGGCGCGGCTGGCCCAGAAAATGCCCGGCGAGACCGTCCGTTTCCATAAAGTGACGGAACATGAGGCTGTACAATATCTGATAAAATTCGAGCGGGATCTGCGGCGGCTCGACGAAACGCGCGCGTCATACAGATCGCGTTGACTGACGATTACCGGAGGTGTTTTGATGAACGTTAAAATAGACATGAACAGCGACCTCGGAGAAGGCTTCGGCGCTTGGAATATGGGGGACGACAGAGCGGTGCTGGCGTCGGTTTCATCGGCCAACGTAGCCTGCGGCTATCACGCCGGCGACCCGTCCATAATGCGCAAGACTGTCAAACTGTGCGCCGAGAGCGGAGTGGCGGTCGGGGCCCACGTTTCGTATCCCGACCTGGTTGGATTCGGCAGAAGAAATATGGCCTGCGCGCCCCAGGAGGTCTATGACTACTGCCTGTATCAGATTGGCGCGCTTCAGGCGTTCTGCCTGGCGCAGGGAGTCTCGCTGCAGCACGTGAAACCACACGGAGCCATGTACAATCAGGCCGCCCGCGACAGAAAACTCGCCGACGCGATAGTTTCAGCGGTTAAAGATATAGGCGGAGTCATTTTGATGGGGCTCGCCGGCTCGGAATTCGTTCCGGCCGCTTCGGCCGCCGGAATCAGATTCGCGGCGGAAGCGTTCGCCGACAGGGCCTACATGAAAGACGGGTCGCTGATGCCAAGATCGAGGGAAGGAGCCGTGATACACGACGCCGAGCTCGCCGCCCGCAGGGTCGTTCAAATGGTCACGCAGGGCACGGTGACGGCTGAAGACGGATCTTTGATACAGTTCCGCCCGGACACCATATGCCTGCACGGGGATACTAAGGAAGCCGTCGAAATGGCGGCGACGGTCCGCCGCGAGCTGGAAGCCTCCGGCGTCGAAATCAAACCTCTGAAGGAGACGATGTAGATGACTCACACAGTCGAATCGCTGGCTCACGTTCCCGCGTCGGAAGTACGGGCCATAATCCGCGGGGGGGAATGGGACTCCCCCACATCCGGAGTCTCTTTGGGGTATGCGCAGGCCAACATGATAGTTCTGCCCCGTGACTGGGCTTATGATTTTCTTCTCTACGCCACAAGGAACCCGAAGCCCTGCCCAATACTCGACGTCACCGAGGCGGGCGATCCGGAGGCAAAGCTGATAGCCCCGGGGTCCGACGTCCGGACGGACCTTCCCAGATATAGGATATGGGAGAACGGCAATCTCGTCGAGGAACCGACGGATATAAAATCCGCATGGAGGGATGACCTTGTCGCCTTCATGATAGGCTGTTCCTTCTCGTTCGAGAGCGCTCTTTTGGAGGCCGGCATCGGCATCAGACACATCGAGGAAAACGTCAACGTTCCGATGTACCTGACGAAAATCCCCTGCCTCCCGGCGGGGCGTTTTTCGGGCAACGTCGTTATGAGCATGAGGCCGATCCCGCACAATCAGGTAGTGAAAGCGACCACCTGCACGGCGCGGTTTCCCTCGGTACACGGAGCTCCGCTGCACATCGGGGATCCGTCGGTGATAGGAGTGAAGGACATAAACCGCCCCGAGTTCGGCGACCCCGTCACCATCCATCCGGGCGAGACGACCGTGTTTTGGGCCTGCGGCGTAACCCCGCAGGCGGCGGTGATGAAATCGAAGCCGCCGTTCGCCATTACGCACGCCCCGGGGCACATGTTCATAGCGGACAAACGCGACTCGGATTACGCGGTATTCTAGTAAAAGGGGCCGTATGGAAACGAAGTTTCCCTGCGGCCCTTTTATTGATATTCAATTCAATACCCTATATAGAGCGCCCCGGCCATGCAGAGCGACTGCACCGCGTAGATTATCGCAAACAGCGGCACGAACCATCTCAGCCATTTTCTGGGGGAAACGCGCGCGAACTTGCATATTATCGGCATGGAACCGGTTATCCAGAGTATGTTCGATAATCCATCCCCGAACTGGAACGCCAGCACGGCGGTCTGGCGGGATATGTTCAGGGCGTCCGAGAGCGGCGCCATTATCGGCATGCTGACGGCGACCTGACCGAGCCCGGACGGGACGAAAAAATTAATCGCGGTTTGAACGGCGAGCATCGCCTCGGCGGCCGCCCATCGCGGCATTCGGGCGAGGGGAATGGTCAGCCAGTATACAAGCGTATCGAGCGTGTTCGAGTCGCTCAAAATGAGGACTACCCCCTTCGCCAGAGCGATTTTGAGGCACGTCGACGTGATCTCCTTGGCGCCCTCCGCCCACACATGGGATATCTTGTCCGGCGACCAGCCCATTATGAGCCCCGAAGTTATGCCTATGAAAAGATATATGGCGGTCAACTGCTCGAAAAACCACCCTTTGCGGGTTACGCCCCAAACTATGAGCGCTATCCCGAAGGCGAGCACAATCAAAACCAGAATATGCCGAAATGTGAGAGGATATTCGGCGTTTATCTTTTCCTCTATATGGACATTCCTGCGATGAGTCTCGTGAAGCAGGCTTTTGGACGGATCTCGCGCCACCCGGGCCGCATAGATCATCACGTAAAGCGACGCGACCGTCGCCATGATTATGTGGCAGAACACCCTGTACCATGCGCCGGAAAACAGGTCGATACCGGCTATCTGCTGGGCTATGCCGACTGTGAACGGGTTGAAGCTCGAACCGGAGTACCCTATCCCTATCCCCAAAGCCACGATGGACATCCCCACCAAAGCGTCGTATCCCATGGCGACCGAGACGCCGACGAAAAGCGGTATGAAGGGAAACATCTCCTCGAACACCGACATTGTGGACGACGCAAACCCAATCATGAATATGAAAAGAGGTATGACGAATATCCGGGCCTCGCCCTTCAATATGGTCAGAAGCTTGGCTATCAGCGCGTGAAAAGCGCCGGTGGCCACCACTATCGCTATCGAGGAGAATGTTATAAATAGAAAAAACACAGTGTCGCCGGCTGACACCATGCCCCTGTATACGGTGGTCAGCGTATCCGTCGGAGCGGCCGGAGACGACTCCACCGGCCTGTAAGTGCCCGGTACTATTTCGTAAACGCCGTCACGTTCATTGATCCTTTCGTATCGTCCGGCCGGGATAATCCATGTAGCCAGCGAACACAGAATGATAACGAGGAAAAGAGTCGTATATACGTGCGGAATACCGGTGATGTGCGCGTCATCATCTACGTGCATACATTGCCCCTCGCAGCGTTTTTAATATTTCCGGTTGAGAAAAGTATTACCGGGTTGTTACGATATTATAACAACGCGGGCGGCGATAATTTGAGGGTAAATATACCGGATGATACGGCATACGCGGGCGATTATTTATAACATGCCCGCGTATGCCGGCCTGACTTATCCTACTGTTCGAATATATTGACGTCCTTCGTCGCGTTTATCCCGTTCTTCTCCAGCGATTTGTGAGCTGCGTCGTTGTCGGCCACACGCATAATTACGTACGCGTTGCCCTTCTTTCTCGTTATGAAGGCATACGCGTACTCGACGCTGATGTTATCCCCGGAGAGCGCGCGGATCACTTTGGAGAGGCTCCCCGGAGTGTCGTCGAGGGGAACCGCCAGCACGGGCGACACCGACACCACGAAACCCGCGTCCTTCAGCATATTGTAGGCGCGTGTCGCGTCGTCCACTATTATCCGCAGCACGCCGAAATCGCTCGTGTCGGCTATGGACAGGGCGCGCAGGTCAATGCCGGCGTCTCCCATTATTCCGGTAACTTCCGCCAGCGTCCCCAGTTTGTTTTCGATATAAACCGCTATCTGATCGACAGTCATCGCTAACACCTCCTGTTTTATCGGTTAAATTTTGCGCCTGTCTATAACGCGGACGGCCTTGCCCTCGCTGCGGGTGATGCTGCGCGGGGCGACGAGAGTCACTTTCGGCGATATGCCGAGCATGGTCTTCATATCCGACACGAGCTCGTTCTCGCGGGTGGATATGTTCTTCACCGTGTCCGAGAACATATCGGTCGTCATCTCGACCTGCACCTCGAACGTGTCCGTGTGATGCACTCTGTCCACAATTATCTGATAGTTGGGCGTCATGCCGCACCTCAAAAGCACCGTCTCTATCTGCGACGGGAAGACGTTGACCCCTCTGATTATCAGCATGTCGTCCGTGCGGCCCATGAGGCGCGACATCTTAATGAGCGTCCGCCCGCACGAACAGGCCTTACGGCTCAATACGCAGATATCGCGCGTCCTGTAGCGCAGAAGAGGAAACGCTGTCTTCGAAATACACGTGAAGACGAGCTCGCCCTTCGTTCCGTCGGGCAGCACCTCGCCGGTCGCCGGGTCTATTATCTCCGGGACGAAGTGATCCTCGTTCACGTGCATCCCAGTCTGTTCCTCGCACTCGAACGAGACGCCGGGGCCCGATATCTCGGTGAGGCCATATATATCATACGCCTTTATCCCGAGATTTTTTTCTATATCCCGCCTCATCTCCTCGCTCCACGCCTCGGCGCCGAATATCCCGGCCTTCAGCTTTATCTCCCCGCGTAGCCCCTGGCTGCTTATGGTCTCCGCGATATACGCGGCGTAAGACGGAGTGCAGCAGAGTATGGTCGAGCCGAGGTCGCACATGAACTGAATCTGGCGCTCCGTGTTGCCGGACGACATCGGCAGGGTGAGGGAGCCGACCTTGTGAGAGCCTCCGTTCAAACCGGGGCCTCCGGTGAAGAGCCCGTAGCCGTAGGATACGTGAACGACGTCGTCCTTGCCCCCTCCGGCCGCCACGATGGCCCTCGCGCAACATTCGTCCCACAGGTCGATGTCGGCCTGGGTGTAGAACGCCACGACCCTCCTGCCGGTCGTGCCGCTCGTCGACTGGATGCGAACCGTGTCGGAGAGCGGCACGGCCAGCATACCATATGGATAGGCGTCGCGAAGGTCGTCCTTCGATATGAACGGCAGCTTCGGCAGATCGTCGATGGATTTGATGTCCTCCGGCGCGACCCCTTTCGCGTCCATCAGGTTTCTGTAGTACGGAACTTTGTCATAGACGTGTTTTACCGTTCCGACAAGACGCTTCGACTGCAGCTCCTTCATGCTCTCCCTGGATGCGCGCTCCATTTCCTCCTGATAATAACTCACAAACATCACTCCCTCTATAATGATAATATCGATGCTTTCGCTTGCGATAAGCCGACTGCGCACAAAAAAATCGGGACCCTGAATTGCGGGATCCCGGTTTCATCCATAGATTTGAGCTTCGGCCGTTTAAATCATTTACCCCGGATCAAACGCGACCGAAAGCACAGACCCCGGAAGAAACGGGATCCGTGCCGGTAAAGGAGAACAACGCGATATCATTCCGACAGCATATATCAAATAACCGCACAGATTTCATATCCGAGTACCTCCTTCAATAAGATTGATCATCGTGATATTTGTGGATTTTATACCTTATGCGCGTTTTTTTGTCAAGCACGAGTGCGGCTGGAAATCATGTCTCACTTTATGTTATGATATATTTTGTCAAAACGCATGAAGAAAAGCCATCAGCGAGAACGGAATTAAAAACATGCGTCTTTGGACAAACGCAACCGCAAATGCAACAATTTACTCTAATTGGTGCATTGTTGTTTATTAATTTACCATGTCGAGAGGGTATTGAGAAGTCAACCGGAAGAAATTCGAGCTCATTTTGCCCGGCCTTTGCGAATTATAAGGCCGGGCG